>NZ_JAHBDN010000044.1:0-81599 GCF_019956445.1 Pseudomonas sp. BF-R-19 | reverse complement strand
GCGGGCTTGCTCGCGAATGCGGTTTATCATTCAGCATCTTTATTGGCTGACCCACCGCATTCGCGAGCAAGCCCGCTCCCACACTGATCGCATTTCAACTTCAGAATTGAGGAAGTTTATGGACTGGAAACCCCACATCACCGTCGCCACCATCGTCGAAGACAACGGCCGCTTCCTGATGGTCGAAGAACACAAGGCCGGTCGCAACGTGCTCAACCAGCCCGCCGGCCATCTGGACCCGAACGAAACCCTGACCGAAGCCGCCGTGCGCGAAACCCTCGAGGAAACCGGCTGGGACGTCGAACCGACCGGCGTACTGGGCATTTACCTCTACACCGCCCCGAGCAACGGCGTGACGTACCAGCGGGTCTGCTTCATCGCCAAACCGCTGAAACACCACGCGGATTATCAACTGGATGACGGCATCGTCGGCGCCAAGTGGTTGACCCGCGACGAATTAATCGAGCAGCGCGACAACTGGCGCAGCGAGCTGATTATCCGCTGCATCGACGACTATCTGGCAGGCCAACACTTCGGTCTCGAATTGATCCGTCCTTCTCTTTAGCCTTGCGGGCCCGAGCCTGCTAGAATCGCGTCCTTTTTCAAGACACTCATTGAATCCCTATGCGTGATCCAGCCCCTTCTGACACACAAAAGAAGCGCGTCATTGTCGGCATGTCCGGCGGCGTGGACTCTTCCGTTTCCGCCCTCCTGCTGATCGAGCAGGGTTATGAGGTGGAAGGCCTGTTCATGAAGAACTGGGAAGAAGACGATGGAACGGAATACTGCACCGCCATGGATGACCTGGCGGATGCTCAAGCCGTGTGCGACAAGATTGGCATCAAGCTGCACACCGCCAACTTCGCCGCCGAGTACTGGGACAACGTGTTCGAGCATTTCCTCGCCGAATACAAGGCCGGACGCACGCCGAACCCGGACATCCTGTGCAACCGCGAAATCAAGTTCAAGGCGTTCCTCGACTACGCCATGATGCTTGGCGCCGACCTGATTGCCACCGGTCACTACGTGCGTCGCCGCGACATCGATGGCCGCACCGAACTGCTCAAGGGCCTGGACCCGAACAAGGACCAGAGCTACTTCCTGCACGCCGTCGGCGGCGAACAGATCGCCAAGACCCTGTTCCCGGTCGGCGAGCTGGAAAAACCGCAAGTGCGCGCCATTGCCGAGAAATACGAACTGGCGACCGCGAAGAAAAAGGATTCCACCGGGATCTGCTTTATCGGCGAGCGCCGCTTCAGCGACTTCCTCAAGCAGTACCTGCCGGCGCAACCGGGCGAGATCAAGACCACCGAAGGCGAAATCATCGGCCGTCACCACGGCCTGATGTACCACACCATCGGCCAGCGCCAGGGCCTGGGCATTGGTGGCCTGAAAGATGCCAGTGACGAGCCGTGGTACGTGCTGATCAAGGACCTTGAACACAACGAGCTGATCGTTGGCCAGGGCAATGATCACCCGTGGCTGTTCTCCCGCGCCCTGCTCGCCTCGGACATCTATTGGGTCAACCCGATCGACCTGAGCCAGCCACGCAAGCTGACCGCCAAGGTTCGTTATCGCCAGAGCGACCAACCCTGCACCCTGGAAAAAACCGCCACCGGTTATCGCGCAACCTTCGATGATCCGCAACGCGCGGTCACTCCGGGCCAGTCCGTGGTGTTCTATGACGGTGAAATCTGCCTCGGCGGCGGCGTGATTGAAGTAGCCGAACCGTGGACGAGCAAGGGCCAGGCCCTATGAACCCGATTCAGGAGCAACTGACAGCACTGGGCGGCGTGTTTCTCGCCGCGGTGCTGGTGGACAGGATCGCCAAGACCGGCCAGACCAACGAAGCCGGCCTGACCTGCATGCTCGGCAGCCTGCTGATCCGCGACCCCAAGGACACTTTGGAGGTTTACGGCGGCGACGACATCAACCTGCGTGAAGGCTACCGTGCGCTGATCGGCGCCCTCGAACGCGACCCGAGCGCCCTGCAGCGCGAACCGCTGCGCTATGCCCTGGCCATGCTCGGCCTTGAGCGTCAGCTGGCCAAGCGCAACGACATGCTCGACGTGATCGGCAAGCGCCTGCCGCAGATTCAGTCCCAGGTCGAACACTTCGGCCCGGCCCACGAAAACGTCGTCGCCGCCTGTGGCGCGCTGTATCAGGACACCCTGAGCACCCTGCGCCAACGCATCCAGGTGCACGGTGACATGCGCAACCTGCAACAACCGAGCAACGCCTCGAAAATTCGCGCCTTGCTGCTGGCCGGCATTCGTTCGGCGCGCCTGTGGCGGCAATTGGGCGGTCATCGCTGGCAGCTGGTGATCAGCCGCCGCAAATTGCTCAAAGAGCTTTACCCCTTGATGCGTAACGAATAACCCGCATCGACAGAACCAAACTCAGCAATACGCGTAATACGCCGGTCAGTTGGCGACGGACCGGCGGATTTTTTCATGTATGATACGCGCCCCATTTCGTTGCCCGACTGTCCGAGAACACCCCATGCAGCTTTCTTCGCTCACTGCGGTTTCCCCTGTTGACGGCCGCTACGCCGGCAAAACCCAGGCCCTGCGCCCAATTTTCAGCGAGTACGGCCTGATCCGTGCCCGCGTTCTGGTTGAAGTGCGCTGGCTCCAGCGCCTGGCCGCTCACCCTGCCATCAGTGAAGTGCCGGCGTTCTCCGCCGAAGCCAACGCTGTGCTCAACACCCTGGCGGAAAACTTCTCTCTGGAGCACGCCGAGCGCGTCAAAGAGATCGAGCGCACCACCAACCACGACGTCAAGGCCATCGAATACCTGCTCAAAGAGCAAGCGGCCAAGCTGCCGGAACTGGCCAAGGTCAGCGAGTTCATCCACTTTGCCTGCACCAGCGAGGACATCAACAACCTGTCCCACGCCCTGATGCTGCGCGAAGGCCGTGATGACGTGATGCTGCCGCTGATGCGCCAGACCGCCAACGCCATCCGCGAACTGGCGATCCGCTTCGCCGACGTGCCGATGCTGTCGCGCACCCACGGTCAGCCGGCCTCGCCGACCACCCTGGGCAAAGAGCTGGCGAACGTGGTTTACCGTCTGGAGCGTCAAATCGCTCAAGTCGCTGCCGTTCCGCTGCTGGGCAAGATCAACGGCGCTGTCGGCAACTACAACGCCCACCTGTCGGCCTACCCTGAGATCGACTGGGAAGCCAACGCCCGCGCCTTCATCGAAGACGAACTGGGCCTGGGCTTCAACCCGTACACCACGCAGATCGAACCGCACGACTACATTGCCGAGCTGTTCGACGCGATCGCCCGTTTCAACACCATCCTGATCGACTTCGACCGCGACATCTGGGGCTACATCTCCCTGGGATATTTCAAGCAGCGCACCATCGCTGGCGAAATCGGTTCGTCGACCATGCCGCACAAGGTCAACCCGATCGACTTCGAAAACTCCGAAGGCAACCTGGGTATCGCCAACGCACTGTTCCAGCACCTGGCGAGCAAGCTGCCAATCTCCCGCTGGCAGCGCGACCTGACCGACTCCACCGTACTGCGCAACCTCGGTGTCGGCTTCGCCCACAGCGTGATCGCGTACGAAGCCAGCCTCAAGGGCATCAGCAAGCTTGAGCTCAACGAGCAGAAGATTGCCGCTGACCTGAACGCCTGCTGGGAAGTATTAGCCGAGCCGATCCAGACCGTGATGCGTCGCTACAACATCGAAAACCCGTACGAAAAGCTCAAAGAACTGACCCGCGGCAAGGGCATCAGCCCAGAAGCGCTGCAGACTTTCATCGATGGCCTGGACATGCCAGCCGCCGCCAAGGCCGAGCTGAAATTGCTCACCCCGGCGAACTACATCGGCAACGCTGTAGAACAAGCCAAGCGCATCTGATCGACCGCTAGACCCTTTTAAGACGCCCGGCCGCGCCGGGCGTTTTTATTCCCGTCTGAAAAGTGCATTTTTTCAATAGGTTACACATGAATCCTGATATTCCTCTTCAACTTCTGGGCGGCATCACGGCACGGGAATTCCTGCGCGACTACTGGCAGAAAAAGCCGCTGTTGATCCGTCAGGCGATTCCTGATTTCGAAAGCCCGATCGACGCCGACGAACTGGCCGGCCTGGCGCTGGAAGAAGAAGTCGAATCGCGACTGATCATCGAGAATGGCGAGCGCCCGTGGGAACTGCGTCGCGGCCCGTTCGCCGAAGATGAATTCAGCAAGCTGCCTGAAACTGACTGGACCCTGCTGGTGCAAGCCGTGGATCAGTTCGTCCCGGAAGTCAGCGAACTGCTGGAAAACTTCCGCTTCCTGCCGAGCTGGCGCATCGACGACGTGATGATCAGCTACGCCGCACCAGGTGGCAGCGTTGGTCCGCACTTCGACAACTACGACGTGTTCCTGCTGCAAGGCCACGGCAAGCGCAACTGGAAGATCGGCCAGATGTGCAACACCGAGAGCCCGATGCTGGCCCACGCCGACCTGCGCATCCTCTCCGAATTCGAAGCCACCGATGAATGGGTGCTGGAACCGGGCGACATGCTCTACCTGCCGCCACGCCTGGCCCATTGCGGCGTCGCCGTCGATGAATGCATGACCTACTCGGTCGGCTTCCGCGCACCGAGCGCTGCTGAAGTGCTGACCCACTTCACTGATTTCCTCAGCCAGTTCCTGTCGGACGAAGAACGCTACACCGACGCCGATGCCTTGCCGACTGCCGATCCTCACCAGATCCAGCGCGACGCACTCGACCGCCTCAAAGGCCTGCTGGCCGAGCACATGAGCGACGAGCGCCTGCTACTGACCTGGTTCGGCCAGTTCATGACCGAGCCACGCTACCCGGAACTGGTGGTGGGCCCGGAAGACGTCGAAGAAGAGGACTTCATGTCCGCCCTGGAGCAAGGCGCAATCCTGATTCGCAACCCGAGCGCACGCCTGGCGTGGTCTGAAGTCGATGACGACCTGCTGCTGTTCGCCAGCGGCCAGAGCCGCTACCTGCCGGGCAAACTGCGCGAACTGCTGAAGATGATCTGCGCCGCCGATTCGCTGCACGCCGATAACCTTGGCGACTGGCTGAGCGACGAAGACGGCCGCGGCCTGCTGTGCGAACTGGTCAAGCAAGGAAGCCTGGGGTTTGCCGATGAATAAGATTCACGTTCGTGTCGCAGACTGGCAGAAGGACAACGCCGAGATCCGGCGCATTCGTGAGACGGTGTTCGTCGCCGAGCAATCCGTTCCGCCAGAACTGGAATGGGACGCCGATGACATCGATGCAGTGCATTTCCTCGCTTACGAAGGCGACTTTCCGATTGGCACCGCCCGCCTGTTGCCCGACGGCCACGTCGGCAGGGTATCGGTGCTCAAGGACTGGCGCGGCCTGAAAGTCGGCGATGCACTGATGCAAGCGGTAATCGGTGAAGCCGAAGAGCGCGGACTCAAGCAGCAGATGCTCAGCGCCCAGGTACAAGCCACGGCGTTCTATGAGCGCCTGGGCTTTCACCTGGTCAGTGAGGAGTTCCTGGAAGCCGGGATTCCGCATGTGGACATGGTTCGCCATTCAGCCTGAGACCCGGGTGCCTCCATCGCGAGCAAGCTCGCTCCCACAAGGGATCTCCAGCGACCACTAATTGTGTGTCAAACATAGAACCTCTGTGGGAGCGAGCTTGCTCGCGATGAGGCCCGACGAAACACCACAAAACGCCCCGCCATCAACCGATGCCGGGGCGTTTTGCTGCCTACGATTCAACTAGCGCCACTCCAGGCCGACAACCTGATACCTGTAGGAGCGAGCTCGCTCGCGATGGACGTAAACGATAACTCGCACCCCCAGGCAAATCGCGTCGCCTGCAAATTCATCGCGAGCAAGCTCGCTCCTACACACCCAGGGCCGACAAACTGGCTCTATCATCAATTCAAGTTGGCGGAGATAACGGATATGTCCCTACGCACCCTGCTCAGCACCCTGCTGGTAGCCTGCAGTTTTTCGGTCATGGCAGCCACCGAAATCGTGCCCCTGAACTACCACACCAGCGCCGACCTGCTGCCGGTGGCGCAGGATTTCGTCGGCAAGGACGGACAGGTCAGCGCCTACGGCAATCAACTCATCGTCAACGCCGATCAGCGCAAGATCGACGAACTTAAAGCCCTTCTTTCGCAACTCGACACCGCTCCCAAGCGCCTGCTGATCACCGTCGACACCAGCGACAACAACTTCCAGGGTGACCAGGGTTATTCGGTGAACGGTGCCAAGCCAAGCCAGACCCGCATCATCAACTACAGCACCGATAGCCGCGACGGCGGCATTCAGCAAGTGCAGGCCAGCGAAGGCGCACCGGCACTGATCCAGGTCGGCCAGAGCGTGCCGCTGACCAGTTCGCAGACCGATTCCTACGGCGACCTGCGCAGCCAGACCGAATACCGCAACGTCACTCAGGGCTTCTACGTCACGGCAAACGTCACCGGCGACATCGTTCACCTGTCGATCAGTACCAACCGTGACCGCATGAGCCAGGAACGTCCCGATGTAGTGAACGTACAAAGCACCGACACAACCGTCACCGGCCATCTCGGCGAGTGGATCCTGCTGGCCGGGGTCAACGGCCAGACCCAGGCCGACAAACAGGGCCAGACCCGCAGCTACTCGACCCAGAGCCGCAACGACATGACATTGCGGGTGAAAGTCGACACCCTGGACTAAAGCACCAAAAACTGACTGACGAGTCGTATTAGACCAAAGATGTAGTGCCTGAAAAAAAGCACTACAAAACGTTTGACGAGGCAAAAAAGCGAAGGCATGATGGCCTCGCTCCCGCTAATCAGAGGCCCTGGCAAGGGCCTTCGAGGCGATGTTCGCACCTACCCCCGCGAACCGCTTCGTGTCTGTACCGCCCACAAGGTGTGTTTGACGAGGTTGTCGACTGGAACGAAGTTGTCCCGAGGGACGGAAGCGTAATAGGTAACCCGGCACCACACTGTTGTTCGCACCAAGGCCCACGACGCCTGAATGCGCCCGCAGTTCGCCTTTACCTGCTCACTTCCCCTCGAGCCGATCGTTCATCCCGTCGCCCTCCCCGCCGAATCCGACTTGACCGCTTAAGCTTCTGGTCAGCGAGCGCAGGAATTTTCCACCGCAGAACAACTTTTCATAAAGACGCGACGAGGTTTATCTCCCATGGCACTGACACGCGAACAGCAAATTGCAGCCCTCGAAAAAGACTGGGCTGAAAACCCGCGCTGGAAAGGCGTGACACGCACTTACTCCGCTGCTGACGTCGTCCGCCTGCGTGGCTCGGTTCAACCTGAGCACACCTTTGCAAAAATGGGCGCCGAGAAGCTGTGGAACCTGGTGACCCAGGGTGCCAAGCCAGCCTTCCGTCCTGAGAAAGATTTCGTCAACTGCATGGGCGCCCTGACCGGCGGCCAGGCTGTACAACAAGTCAAGGCCGGTATCCAGGCGATCTACCTGTCTGGCTGGCAAGTGGCTGCGGACAACAACTCCGCCGAATCGATGTACCCGGACCAGTCGCTGTACCCGGTGGACTCGGTTCCAACCGTGGTCAAGCGCATCAACAACTCGTTCCGTCGTGCCGACCAGATCCAGTGGAAAGCCGGCAAGAACCCGGGCGACGACGGCTACATCGACTACTTCGCACCGATCGTGGCTGACGCCGAAGCCGGTTTCGGCGGCGTACTGAACGCTTACGAGCTGATGAAGAGCATGATCGAAGCAGGCGCCGCCGGCGTTCACTTCGAAGACCAACTGGCTTCCGTGAAGAAATGCGGCCACATGGGCGGCAAGGTACTGGTTCCTACCCAGGAAGCCGTACAGAAGCTGACCGCTGCCCGCCTTGCTGCCGACGTTGCCGGTACTCCGACCATCATCCTGGCCCGTACCGACGCTAACGCCGCTGACCTGCTGACGTCCGACTGCGACCCGTACGACCAGCCATTCGTGACTGGCGAACGTACCCAGGAAGGCTTCTACAAGGTTCGTGCCGGTCTGGACCAGGCCATCGCTCGCGGCCTGGCCTACGCTCCGTACGCCGACCTGATCTGGTGCGAAACCGCCAAGCCAGACCTGGACGAGGCTCGTCGCTTCGCTGAAGCGATCAAGAAGGAATACCCGGACCAACTGCTGTCGTACAACTGCTCGCCTTCCTTCAACTGGAAGAAAAACCTGGACGACGCGACCATCGCCAAGTTCCAGCGCGAACTGTCCGCCATGGGCTACAAGCACCAGTTCATCACCCTGGCCGGCATTCACAACATGTGGCACAGCATGTTCAACCTGGCGCACGACTACGCCCGCAACGACATGACTGCCTACGTGAAGCTGCAAGAGCAGGAATTCGCTGACGCTTCCAAGGGTTACACCTTCGTGGCGCACCAGCAGGAAGTGGGCACCGGCTACTTCGACGACATGACCACCGTGATCCAGGGTGGCTCGTCCTCGGTAACCGCGCTGACCGGTTCGACCGAAGAAGAACAGTTCCACTGATCTGCTTCGCCTGAGACATCAGCCGCTACGGGCCGAATAGAAAGCTAACCGCAGCGCTGCACATCTGACGCCCCGACTGGTTCGGGGCGTTTTTTTTGCCTGCGATTCAACAAACACTGCAAAAACCCTGTGGGAGCGGGCTTGCTCGCGAAAGCGTCGGATCAGTCGACATCAATACTCAATGATGAACCGCATTCGCGAGCAAGCCCGCTCCCACAGGGGAAAGTGGTGATCTGAAAATCATTGACCCAGAGCGGTACGGCTGTCAGAAAAACCCGCTAAAACACACCCCTCCGCTACTTGCTGTAACGCCCATATAAGACAACTTCCCGAGTATCCGAAGGACAAGCAGTTTAAAAACCATGCCAAACAATACTGATTATCATTTATCGCAAACAATGTTCGTTACATTCCCTACAAAACATAATTGACGAAATGCCGGCTAATGCCCAAGGCGCAAGGCCTGCGGGGCTTTTGAAGCGCGCTATGTCCTTATTCCTATAATAAATTTCGCTATAGGAATTTTACTTGCCGGGTGTTTAGCCATAAAATCAGCGGGATTGATTGCTGCGACATATCGTCACTGCTTTTGTTTCTTTTCAAGCTCAGAGACCTTTGCTCTCTGTTAAGGATTACCAGCATGCCCGAAGCGACAGGACTCATGGCCCACAACTGGGGCTTTGCCATTTTCCTTCTAGGCGTCGTCGGCCTCTGTGCCTTCATGCTGGGCGTCTCCAGCCTCCTTGGGTCAAAAGCCTGGGGCCGCAGCAAAAACGAACCGTTCGAGTCCGGCATGCTACCTACAGGTGGCGCCCGCTTGCGGCTCTCAGCCAAATTCTATCTGGTCGCGATGCTCTTCGTGATCTTCGATATCGAAGCCCTCTTTCTCTTTGCATGGTCTGTGTCCGTCCGCGAAAGCGGCTGGACCGGATTCGTCGAAGCTCTCGTTTTCATAGCAATTCTGTTGGCAGGCCTTGTCTACCTATTCCGAGTGGGCGCCCTTGACTGGGCTCCGGAAGCTCGGCGCAAGCGGCAAGCGAAGCTGAAACAATGAGGCTTTGGCAATGCAATACAATCTCACCAGGATCGACCCCGATGCTCCTAACGAGCAGTATCCGATTGGCCAGCGGGAAACCGTTTCCGATCCGTTAGAAGATCAAGTCCACAAAAACATTTTCATGGGCAAGCTCGAAGACGTGCTTAACGGCACGATCAACTGGGGGCGCAAGAACTCCCTGTGGCCGTATAACTTCGGTCTTTCGTGCTGCTACGTGGAAATGACCACCGCCTTCACGGCGCCCCACGACATCGCGCGCTTTGGCGCCGAGGTTATCCGGGCATCGCCGCGCCAGGCGGATTTCATGGTTATCGCCGGTACCTGCTTCATCAAGATGGCGCCGATCATTCAGCGTCTCTACGAGCAAATGCTCGAGCCTAAATGGGTCATCTCCATGGGTTCGTGCGCCAACTCCGGTGGCATGTACGACATCTACTCCGTCGTTCAAGGGGTGGACAAGTTCCTGCCCGTGGACGTCTACGTGCCTGGTTGCCCGCCCCGCCCTGAGGCTTTCCTGCAAGGCTTGATGCTGTTGCAGGAGTCGATTGGCCAGGAGCGTCGTCCACTTTCCTGGGTCGTTGGCGATCAAGGCGTGTACCGCGCCGAGATGCCTTCCGAAAAGGAAAAGCGCCGCGAACAGCGTATTCAGGTAACCAACCTGCGCAGCCCCGACGAAGTCTGATCCAGATCTGCTTCTTTAATAGAACGAGAAACTGGCTTCATTCTTTACGTTGACCGAAAGCGATAAAATAACCATGACTACAGGCAGTGCTCTGTACATCCCGCCTTACAAGGCAGACGACCAGGATGTGGTCGTCGAACTGAATAACCGTTTTGGCCCGGAGGCGTTCACCGCCCAGGCTACCCGCACCGGCATGCCGGTGCTTTGGGTTGCCCGCGCCAAACTCGTCGAAGTCTTGGGCTTCCTGCGTAACCTGCCCAAGCCGTACGTCATGCTCTATGACCTGCACGGCGTGGACGAGCGCCTGCGCACCAAGCGTCAAGGGCTGCCGAACGGCGTCGACTTCTCCGTGTTCTATCACTTGATGTCGATCGAACGTAATAGTGACGTCATGATCAAGGTCGCCTTGTCCGAGAGCGACCTCAGCTTGCCGACCGTCACCAGCATCTGGCCGAACGCCAACTGGTACGAGCGTGAAGTCTGGGACATGTTCGGCATCGACTTCAAAGGCCACCCTCACCTGTCGCGCATCATGATGCCGCCGACCTGGGAAGGTCACCCGCTGCGCAAGGACTTCCCGGCCCGCGCCACCGAATTCGATCCGTTCAGCCTGACCCTGGCCAAGCAACAGCTCGAGGAAGAAGCCGCGCGCTTCAAGCCTGAAGACTGGGGCATGAAGCGTTCCGGCCCGAACGAGGACTACATGTTCCTCAACCTCGGCCCGAACCACCCGTCCGCGCACGGTGCGTTCCGCATCATCCTGCAGCTGGACGGCGAAGAAATCGTCGACTGCGTACCGGACGTCGGTTACCACCACCGTGGTGCCGAGAAGATGGCCGAGCGTCAGTCCTGGCATAGCTTCATCCCGTACACCGACCGTATCGACTACCTCGGCGGCGTGATGAACAACCTGCCGTACGTGCTCTCGGTCGAGAAGCTGGCCGGCATCAAGGTGCCGGAGAAGGTCGACGTCATCCGCATCATGATGGCCGAGTTCTTCCGGATCACCAGCCACCTGCTGTTCCTGGGTACCTACATCCAGGACGTCGGCGCCATGACCCCGGTGTTCTTCACCTTCACCGACCGCCAGAAGGCGTACACGGTGATCGAGGCCATTACCGGTTTCCGTCTGCACCCGGCCTGGTACCGCATCGGTGGCGTCGCCCACGACCTGCCGCGCGGTTGGGAAAAACTGGTCAAGGATTTCGTCGAGTGGATGCCAAAGCGTCTGGACGAATACCAGAAAGCCGCACTGGACAACAGCATCCTGCGCGGCCGGACCATCGGCGTCGCCGACTACAACACCAAAGAGGCCCTGGAATGGGGCGTCACCGGTTCCGGCCTGCGCGCCACTGGTTGCGATTTCGACCTGCGTAAGGCGCGCCCGTACTCCGGCTACGAGAACTTCGAGTTCGAAGTGCCGCTGGCGGCCAATGGCGATGCCTACGACCGCTGCATCGTGCGCGTCGAAGAGATGCGCCAGAGCATCAAGATCATCGACCAGTGCCTGCGCAACATGCCGGAAGGCCCGTACAAGGCGGATCACCCGCTGACCACGCCGCCACCGAAAGAGCGCACCCTGCAGCACATCGAAACCTTGATCACGCACTTCCTGCAGGTTTCGTGGGGCCCGGTCATGCCGGCCAACGAATCCTTCCAGATGATCGAAGCGACCAAGGGCATCAACAGTTATTACCTGACGAGCGATGGCGGCACCATGAGCTACCGCACCCGGATTCGTACCCCAAGCTTCCCGCACCTGCAGCAGATCCCTTCGGTGATCAAAGGCAGCATGGTCGCGGACTTGATTGCGTACCTGGGTAGTATCGATTTCGTTATGGCCGACGTGGACCGCTAAGCATGAACAGCACGCTTATCCAGACAGACCGTTTCACCTTGAGTGAAACCGAGCGCTCGGCCATCGAGCACGAGTTGCATCACTACGAAGACCCGCGCGCGGCGTCGATCGAAGCCCTGAAGATCGTCCAGAAGGAACGTGGCTGGGTGCCGGACGGCGCCTTGTACGCCATCGGCGAGATCCTCGGCATCCCGGCCAGCGACGTTGAAGGCGTGGCGACGTTCTATAGCCAGATCTTCCGTCAGCCAGTGGGTCGTCACATCATTCGCGTCTGCGACAGCATGGTCTGCTACATCGGCGGCCACGAGTCCGTGGTCAGCGAAATCCAGAGCAAGCTCGGCATCGGCCTGGGTCAGACCACTGCCGACGGTCGTTTCACCCTGCTGCCGGTCTGCTGCCTCGGCAACTGCGACAAGGCGCCGGCGTTGATGATCGACGACGACACGTTCGGTGATGTGCAGCCAGCAGGCGTTGCCAAATTGCTCGAGGGCTACGTATGACCCTGACTTCCTTCGGTCCGGCCAACCTCATCAAGCGTTCGGCCGAGACTCATCCGCTGACCTGGCGTCTGCGTGACGACGGCGAAGCCGTCTGGCTCGACGAGTACCAGGCCAAGAACGGTTACGCCGCTGCGCGCAAGGCCTTCGCCGACATGGCTCAGGACGACATCGTCCAGACCGTGAAAGATTCCGGCCTCAAGGGTCGCGGCGGTGCAGGCTTCCCCACTGGTGTTAAGTGGGGCCTGATGCCCAAGGACGAGTCCATCAACATCCGCTACCTGCTGTGCAACGCGGATGAAATGGAGCCCAACACCTGGAAAGACCGCATGCTGATGGAGCAACTGCCCCATCTGCTGATCGAAGGCATGCTGATCAGTGCCCGCGCACTGAAAACCTACCGTGGCTACATCTTCCTGCGTGGCGAGTACACCACCGCCGCCAAGCACTTGAACCGTGCCGTGGAAGAAGCCAAGGCAGCAGGCCTGCTGGGCAAGAACATCCTGGGTTCGGGTTTTGATTTCGAGCTGTTCGTCCACACCGGCGCCGGGCGTTACATCTGCGGCGAAGAAACCGCTCTGATCAACTCCCTCGAAGGCCGCCGCGCCAACCCGCGCTCCAAGCCGCCCTTCCCTGCCGCCGTTGGCGTGTGGGGCAAGCCGACTTGCGTGAACAACGTCGAGACCCTGTGCAACGTGCCGGCGATCATCGCCGACGGCGTGGACTGGTACAAATCGTTGGCCCGCGAAGGCAGCGAAGACATGGGCACCAAGCTCATGGGCTTCTCCGGCAAGGTCAAGAACCCTGGTCTGTGGGAACTGCCGTTCGGCGTCACCGGTCGCGAGCTGTTCGAAGACTACGCCGGCGGCATGCGCGACGGTTACAAGCTCAAGTGCTGGCAGCCTGGCGGCGCCGGTACCGGCTTCCTGTTGCCGGAACACCTGGATGCACAAATGTACGCCGGCGGCATCGCCAAAGTGGGCACCCGCATGGGTACCGGCCTGGCCATGGCGGTGGACGACAGCGTCAACATGGTATCCCTGCTGCGCAACATGGAGCAGTTCTTCGCTCGCGAGTCCTGTGGCTTCTGCACCCCGTGCCGCGATGGCTTGCCATGGAGCGTCAAGCTCCTGATGGCCATCGAGAACGGCGAGGGCCAGCCAGGCGACATCGAGACCCTGCTGGGTCTGGTCGGCTTCCTCGGCCCTGGCAAGACCTTCTGTGCTCACGCACCGGGCGCCGTGGAGCCGTTGGGCAGCGCAATCAAATACTTCCGTCCAGAGTTCGAAGCCGGTATCGCGCCTGTCAGCGCCGCCGTCCCGCCTCTGGCAAGGCCGATCCTGGTCGGCGCGTAAACGCTTAAAAAAGGCGAAGGGTCCGTGCCCTTCGCTTTTCGTGTGATGACGCCTTTAACGGCTGTGTTGATTCACGCGGATAACAAGATTCCATTAGCCACGCCCGCTGACACCGGGCCAACGAAGAACTTTGAACCATGGCCACTATCCACGTAGACGGCAAAGAGCTCGAAGTCGACGGGGCAGACAACCTGTTACAGGCATGTCTGTCGCTAGGCCTCGATATCCCTTATTTCTGCTGGCACCCTGCCCTAGGCAGCGTTGGCGCTTGCCGCCAGTGCGCGGTCAAGCAGTACACCGACGAGAACGACACCCGTGGTCGTATCGTCATGTCCTGCATGACCCCTGCCACCGACGGCACCTGGATCTCCATCGAAGATGAAGAGTCCAAGGCCTTCCGCGCCAGTGTTGTCGAATGGTTGATGACCAACCATCCTCACGACTGCCCGGTCTGTGAAGAAGGCGGTCACTGCCACCTGCAAGACATGACGGTAATGACCGGCCACAACGAGCGCCGTTACCGCTTCACCAAGCGTACCCACCAGAACCAGCAACTGGGCCCGTTCATTTCCCACGAGATGAACCGCTGCATCGCCTGCTATCGCTGCGTGCGCTTCTATAAAGACTACGCTGGCGGCACCGATCTCGGTGTGTACGGTGCCCACGACAACGTGTACTTCGGTCGCGTTGAAGACGGCACCCTGGAAAGCGAGTTCTCCGGCAACCTCACCGAGGTCTGCCCGACCGGTGTGTTCACCGACAAGACTCACTCCGAGCGCTACAACCGCAAGTGGGACATGCAGTTCTCGCCGAGCATCTGCCATGGCTGCTCCAGCGGTTGCAACATCTCCCCGGGCGAGCGTTACGGTGAACTGCGTCGTATCGAAAACCGTTTCAACGGTTCGGTGAACCAGTACTTCCTGTGCGACCGTGGCCGTTTCGGCTATGGCTACGTCAACCGCGAAGATCGCCCGCGTCAGCCTTTGCTGGCCAACGGCGCCAAGCTGAGCCTCGACGAAGCGCTGGATAAAGCCGCTGACCTGCTGCGCGGTCGCAACATCGTCGGTATCGGTTCGCCCCGCGCCAGCCTCGAAAGCAACTACGCGTTGCGCGAACTGGTCGGCGCCGAGCACTTCTACTCGGGTATCGAAGCTGCCGAGCTGGAGCGCATCCGCCTGGTCCTGCAAGTGCTCAAAGACAGCCCGCTGCCAGTGCCGAACATGCGCGACATCGAAGACCACGACGCCGTGTTCGTCCTCGGTGAAGACCTGACCCAGACTGCTGCGCGCATGGCCCTGTCCCTGCGTCAATCGGTCAAGGGCAAGGCCGAAGACATGGCCGACGCCATGCGCGTCCAGCCTTGGCTCGACGCCGCCGTGAAGAACATCGGCCAGCACGCGCTGAACCCGCTGTTCATCGCCAGCCTGGCTGAAACCAAGCTCGACGACATCGCCGAAGAATGTGTTCACGCCGCTCCAGACGACCTGGCACGCATCGGTTTCGCCGTGGCTCACGCCCTCGACGCCAGCGCTCCAGCCGTTGAAGGCCTGGACGCTGAAGCCCTCGCACTGGCCAAGCGCATCGCCGACGCCCTGCTCGCAGCCAAGCGTCCGCTGATCATCGCCGGTACTTCCCTGGGCTCCAAAGCCTTGATCGAAGCCGCCGCGAACATCGCCAAAGCGTTGAAGCTGCGCGAGAAGAACGGTTCCATCAGCCTGATCGTGCCAGAGGCCAACAGCCTCGGCCTGGCCATGCTCGGTGGCGAATCGGTCGACGCTGCGCTGCAAGCCGTGATCGAGGGTAAGGCCGACGCCATCGTCGTGCTGGAAAACGATCTGTACACCCGTACCGACAAGGCCAAGGTCGATGCCGCCCTGACCGCCGCCAAAGTGCTGATCGTCGCCGACCATCAGAAGACTGCCACCAGCGATCGCGCGCACCTGGTTCTGCCAGCCGCCAGCTTCGCTGAAGGCGACGGTACCCTGGTCAGCCAGGAAGGCCGCGCCCAGCGCTTCTTCCAGGTCTTCGATCCGAAGTACATGGACGCGAGCATCCTGGTTCACGAAGGCTGGCGCTGGCTGCATGCCCTGCGCGCGACCCTGTTGAACCAGCCGATCGACTGGACCCAACTGGACCACGCCACCGCCGCCGTCGCTTCCAGCACTTCGATCCTGAACCGTATCGTCGATGCCGCACCGTCCGCCGCGTTCCGCATCAAGGGCATGAAGCTGGCCCGTGAACCGCTGCGTTACTCCGGTCGTACCGCCATGCGCGCCGACATCAGCGTGCATGAACCGCGTACCCCGCAGGACAAGGACACCGCGTTCGCCTTCTCGATGGAAGGTTACTCGGGCTCGGCCGAACCGCGTCAGCAAGTGCCATTCGCCTGGTCTCCGGGCTGGAACTCGCCGCAAGCCTGGAACAAGTTCCAGGACGAAGTCGGTGGTCATATCCGCGCTGGCGACCCGGGCACCCGCCTGATCGAAAGCACTGGTGACTCGCTGAACTGGTTCGCCAGTGTTCCGCGCGCGTTCAACCCGGCCCAGGGCACCTGGCAGGTTGTGCCGTTCTTCCACCTGTTCGGCAGCGAAGAGAACTCTTCGAAAGCCGCTCCGGTTCAGGAACGCATTCCGGCTGCTTATGTTGCTCTGGCCAAGTCCGAAGCCGACCGCCTGGGCGTCAACGACGGTGCCATGCTGAGCCTGAACGTCGCTGGTCAGACCCTGCGTCTGCCGTTGCGCATCAATGAAGAACTGGGTGCTGGCCTGGTGGCACTGCCTGCGGGCATCGCCGGCATTCCGCCAGCGATCTTTGGCAAATCCGTTGACGGTCTGCAGGAGGCAGCTCAATGACCTTGTTCACTCCTGAAGTGATCGATGTGATCATCACGGTCCTCAAGGCCGTGGTGATTCTGCTCGCCGTGGTGGTTTGCGGCGCCCTGCTGAGCTGGGTCGAGCGTCGTCTGCTCGCCCTCTGGCAGGACCGTTACGGTCCGAACCGCGTCGGTCCGTTCGGCGCGTTCCAGATCGCCGCCGACATGATCAAGATGTTCTTCAAGGAAGACTGGACTCCGCCGTTCGCCGACAAAGTGATCTTCACTTTGGCGCCGGTCGTGGCCATGAGCGCCTTGCTGATTGCCTTCGCAATCATCCCGATCACCCCGACCTGGGGTGTCGCGGACATCAACATCGGCATCCTGTTCTTCTTCGCCATGGCTGGCCTGTCGGTCTACGCGGTGCTGTTCGCCGGCTGGTCGAGCAACAACAAGTTCGCCCTGCTGGGCAGCTTGCGGGCCTCGGCGCAAACCGTGTCGTACGAAGTGTTCATGGGCCTGTCGCTGATGGGCATCGTGATCCAGGTCGGCTCGTTCAACATGCGCGACATCGTTGAATATCAAGCGCAGAACCTGTGGTTCGTCATTCCGCAGATCTTCGGTTTCCTGACCTTCTTCATCGCTGGCGTCGCCGTGACTCACCGTCACCCGTTCGACCAGCCGGAAGCGGAACAGGAACTGGCCGACGGTTACCACATTGAATACGCCGGCATGAAATGGGGCATGTTCTTCGTCGGCGAGTACATCGGCATCGTGTTGATTTCGGCGCTGCTGGTGACCTTGTTCTTCGGTGGCTGGCACGGTCCGTTCGGCATCCTGCCGCAGATCCCGTTCATCTGGTTCGCGTTGAAAACCGCGTTCTTCATCATGTTCTTCATACTGTTGCGCGCCTCGATTCCGCGCCCACGGTATGACCAAGTGATGGATTTCAGCTGGAAGTTCTGCCTGCCGCTGACCCTCGTCAACATGCTGGTGACCGCTGCGATCGTGTTGCTCAACACGCCCGCCGTCGCGGCTCAGTGAGGATAGAGAATCATGAAGTACATTTTTGACATCGTGCATGGCTTCTACACCCAGCTTCGCAGCCTGGTGATGATTTTCAGCCACGCCTTCCGCAAGCGCGACACGCTGCAGTACCCGGAAGAACCGGTCTACCTGCCGCCGCGCTACCGTGGGCGTATCGTCCTGACCCGCGACCCCGACGGCGAAGAGCGTTGTGTAGCGTGCAACCTGTGCGCCGTGGCGTGCCCGGTCGGTTGCATCTCGCTGCAGAAAGCTGAAACCGAAGACGGTCGCTGGTACCCGGACTTCTTCCGCATCAACTTCTCGCGCTGCATTTTCTGCGGCCTCTGCGAGGAAGCCTGCCCGACCACCGCGATCCAGCTGACGCCGGATTTCGAAATGGCCGAGTTCAAACGTCAGGACCTGGTTTACGAGAAAGAAGATCTGCTGATCTCCGGCCCCGGCAAAAACCCTGATTACAACTTCTATCGTGTTGCAGGTATGGCGATTGCCGGTAAGCCCAAAGGCTCCGCGCAGAATGAAGCCGAACCGATCAACGTGAAGAGCTTGCTGCCTTAAGGAAGAAAGATGGAATTCGCTTTCTATTTCGCATCGGGTATCGCTGTGGTGTCCACGCTTCGCGTGATCACCAACACCAACCCTGTGCACGCCCTGCTCTACCTGATCATTTCGCTGATCGCCGTGGCCATGACGTTCTTCGCCCTCGGCGCACCGTTTGCCGGTGTCCTGGAAGTGATCGCCTACGCTGGCGCCATCATGGTGCTGTTCGTGTTCGTGGTGATGATGCTGAACCTGGGGCCGGCCTCGGCTCAGCAAGAGCGCGCCTGGCTCAAGCCCGGAATCTGGGGCGGCCCGGTCCTCCTCGCCGCGCTGCTGCTGGTGGAACTGCTGTACGTGCTGTTCTCCCACCAGACCGGTGAAGCCATCGGCCACACCACCGTAGACGCCAAGGCCGTGGGCATCAGCCTGTTCGGTCCTTACCTGCTGGTGGTCGAACTCGCCTCGATGCTGCTGCTCGCCGCAGCCGTCACGGCGTTCCACTTGGGCCGCAACGAAGCCAAGGAGCAATGACGATGCCTGCTATCCCCATGGAGCATGGTCTGGCGGTCGCCGGCATCCTGTTCTGCCTCGGTCTGGTCGGCCTGATGGTCCGCCGCAACATTCTCTTCGTGCTGATGAGCCTGGAGGTCATGATGAATGCCTCCGCCTTGGCGTTCATCGTTGCCGGTAGCCGCTGGGCGCAGCCGGATGGACAGATCATGTTCATCCTGGTGATCAGCCTGGCAGCCGCCGAGGCCAGTATTGGCCTGGCGATCCTGCTGCAACTGTATCGCCGCTTCCACACGCTCGATATCGACGCTGCCAGTGAGATGCGCGGATGAACCTTCTCTATCTGACTTTCCTGTTCCCTCTGATCGGTTTTGTGCTGCTGGCGTTCTCCCGGGGACGCCTCTCGGAAAACCTCTCGGCGCTGATCGGCGTCGGCTCCATTGGCCTGTCGGCGATCGTTGCGGCCTATGTGATCTGGCAATTCAACGTCGCCCCGCCGGAAGGCGGTCACTACACCCTGGTGTTGTGGCAGTGGATGGCGGTGGAAGGCTTCACGCCGAACTTCGCCCTGTACCTGGACGGCCTGTCGCTGACCATGCTCGGTGTGGTGGTTGGCGTCGGCTTCCTGATCCACCTGTTCGCCTCCTGGTACATGCGCGGTGAAGCCGGTTACTCGCGCTTCTTCGCCTACACCAACCTGTTTATCGCCAGCATGCTGTTCCTGGTATTGGGCGATAACCTGTTGTTCCTGTACTTCGGCTGGGAAGGCGTGGGCCTGTGCTCGTACCTGTTGATCGGTTTCTACTACAGCAACCGCAACAACGGTAACGCCGCACTCAAGGCCTTCATCGTGACCCGTATCGGTGACGTGTTCATGGCCATCGGCCTGTTCATTCTGTTTGCCCAACTGGGCACCCTGAACGTTCAGGAACTGCTGGTGCTGGCTCCGCAGAAATTCCAGTCCGGCGACTTCTGGATGGTCATGGCCACCCTGATGCTGCTGGGCGGCGCTGTCGGTAAATCCGCGCAACTGCCGCTGCAAACCTGGCTGGCGGACGCAATGGCCGGCCCGACTCCGGTTTCGGCACTGATCCACGCCGCAACCATGGTAACCGCTGGTGTCTACCTGATTGCCCGTACCCACGGCCTGTTCACCCTGGCGCCGGAAATCCTGCATCTAGTAGGAGTCGTCGGTGGCGTGACCCTGGTTCTCGCAGGCTTTGCAGCCCTGGTCCAGACCGACATCAAGCGTATCCTCGCCTACTCGACCATGAGCCAGATCGGCTACATGTTCCTGGCCCTGGGCGTTGGTGCCTGGGACGGCGCGATCTTCCACCTGATGACCCACGCCTTCTTCAAGGCCCTGCTGTTCCTTGCGTCCGGTTCGGTGATCGTTGCCTGCCACCACGAACAGAACATCTTCAAGATGGGCGGTCTGTGGAAGAAACTGCCACTGGCCTATGCCAGCTTCATCGTCGGCGGTGCGGCCCTGGCGGCCCTGCCTCTGGTGACTGCGGGCTTCTACTCCAAGGACGAAATCCTCTGGGAAGCGTTCGCCAGCGGCAACAACGGTCTGCTCTATGCAGGTCTGGTCGGCGCGTTCATGACTTCGCTCTACACCTTCCGCCTGATCTTCATCGCGTTCCACGGTGAAGCGAAGACCGAAGCCCACGCCGGTCACGGCATTGCCCACTGGCTGCCACTGTCGGTGCTGATCGTATTGTCCACCGCCATCGGCGCGATGATCGTTCCACCGCTGCACGGCGTACTGCCGGAAAGCGTCGGCCATGCTGGCGGCGAAGCCAAGCACAGCCTGGAAATCGCTTCGGGCGCCATCGCCCTGGCCGGTATCCTGCTGGCCGCGCTGCTGTTCCTCGGCAAGCGTCGCTTCGTCACTGCCGTCGCCAACAGCGGCATCGGCCGTCTCCTTTCGGCCTGGTGGTTCGCTGCCTGGGGCTTCGACTGGATCTACGACAAACTGTTCGTCAAGCCTTACCTTGCGATCATCCATGTACTGCGCAAAGACCCGCTCGACCAGACCATCGGTCTGATCCCGCGCATGGCCAAAGGCGGTCACACCGCCCTGAGCCGTACCGAGACCGGTCAACTGCGTTGGTATGCCGCCTCGATGGCTGCTGGTGCCGTGCTGGTCATTGGCGCCGTCGTGCTGGTAGCGGTCTGATATGAACCTTGCGAATTTGCGAAAGGAAACGAGCCCGTCATGATTCTGCCCTGGCTAATCCTGATCCCCTTCATCGGCGGCCTGCTGTGCTGGATGGGTGAGCGCTTCGGCGCCACCCTCCCGCGCTGGATTGCGCTGATCACCATGTCCCTGCTGCTCTCCCTCGGCCTCTGGCTGTGGGCCAACGGTGACTATTCATTTGCCCCGGCGCCAGGCGCCGATCCGACCTGGGTGATTGAGTTCAAACACGTCTGGATCCAGCGTTTCGGCATCAATGTGCACCTGGCCCTCGACGGCCTGTCGCTGTTGATGATCCTGCTGACCGGCCTGCTGGGTGTCCTCTCGGTACTCTGCTCGTGGAAAGAGATCCAGCGTCACGTGGGCTTCTTCCACCTGAACCTGATGTGGATCCTGGGCGGTGTCGTCGGCGTGTTCCTCGCCCTCGACCTGTTCATGTTCTTCTTCTTCTGGGAAATGATGCTGGTGCCGATGTACTTCCTCATCGCGCTCTGGGGTCACAGTTCTTCGGACGGCAAGAAAACCCGGATCTACGCGGCGACCAAGTTCTTCATCTTCACTCAGGCTTCCGGCCTGATCATGCTGGTGGCGATCCTGGGCCTGGTACTGGTCAACTTCAACGACACCGGCGTGATTACCTTCAACTACGCCGATCTGTTGAAAACCAAGATGTCGCTGACCACCGAGTACATCCTGATGCTCGGTTTCTTCATCGCCTTCGCGGTCAAGTTGCCGGTCGTACCGTTCCACTCCTGGCTGCCTGACGCTCACGCCCAGGCGCCGACCGCAGGTTCCGTCGACCTCGCCGGTATCTTGCTGAAGACTGCTGCGTACGGTCTGCTGCGTTTCGCCCTGCCGCTGTTCCCGAATGCGTCGGCCGAGTTTGCGCCGATCGCCATGACTCTGGGTCTGATCGGGATCTTCTACGGTGCGTTCCTGGCCTTCGCGCAAACTGACATCAAGCGTCTGATTGCCTTCTCGTCCGTTTCCCACATGGGCTTCGTTCTGATCGGCATCTACTCCGGCAGCCAACTGGCGCTGCAGGGCGCGGTGATGCAGATGCTGGCGCACGGCCTGTCGGCCGCGGCACTCTTTATCTTGAGCGGCCAGTTGTACGAACGCACCCACACCCGCGACATGCGTGAAATGGGTGGCCTGTGGTCGAAGATCGCCTACCTGCCAGCCCTCAGCCTGTTCTTCGCCGCCGCGTCGCTGGGCTTGCCGGCGACCGGTAACTTCGTCGGAGAGTTCCTGATCCTGATCGGCACCTTTGCCAGTGCCCCATGGGTCACCGTGATCGCGACGTCCGGCCTGGTGTTCGGTTCGGTCTACTCACTGATCATGATCCACCGTGCCTTCTTCGGCCCGTCCAAATCGGACGCGGTGCTGCATGGCATGGACGGTCGCGAACTGATCATGGTAGCCGGTCTTGCGGCGTTGGTGATCTACATCGGTGTTTACCCGCAACCGTTCCTCGACACCTCTGCCGCTACGATGCATGGCGTGCAGCAGTGGATCGGCACCGCCTTCACTCAACTCGCTTCGGCCCGGTAAGAGCGCTATGGAATTCACGACTCAACACTTTATCGCGCTAGCGCCGTTGTTGATCACCAGCGCCACGATCATCGTGGTGATGCTGGCGATCGCCTGGCGCCGCAACCACTCCCAGACCTTCCTGCTGTCGGTGGCGGGTCTGAACCTGGCATTGCTGTCGATCCTGCCTGCCTTGAAAGTCGCGCCCCTGGCCGTGACGCCGTTGTTGCAGATCGACAGCTTCGCCTGTCTGTACATGGCGCTGATCCTGGTCGCCACCCTCGCCTGTGTGACCCTCGCCCACGCCTACCTCGGCGATGGCGGCACGGGTTACCCGGGCAACCGTGAAGAACTTTACCTGCTGATCCTGATGGCCGCTGCCGGTGGCCTGGTGTTGGTCAGCGCGCAGCACCTGGCCGGGTTGTTCGTCGGTCTGGAACTGCTCTCGGTACCGGTCTACGGTCTGGTGGCTTATGCCTTCTTCAACAAGCGCTCGCTGGAAGCCGGTATCAAGTACATGGTGCTGTCCGCGGCCGGTTCCGCGTTCCTGTTGTTCGGTATGGCCCTGCTCTACGCTGACTCCGGCTCCCTGAGCTTCGTCGGCATCGGTCAGGCCCTCGCGGCCACCGGCATGCCAAGCTCGCTGGCTCAACTGGGCCTGGGCATGATGCTGATCGGCCTGGCGTTCAAGCTGTCGCTGGTGCCGTTCCACCTCTGGACTCCAGACGTTTACGAAGGTGCTCCGGCGCCGGTGGCAGCGTTCCTCGCTACCGCCTCCAAAGTTGCGGTGTTCGCGGTGATGGTGCGTCTGTTCCAGATCTCGCCAGTGGCGAGCAGCGGCGTGCTGAACAACGTGCTGACCATCATCGCCATCGCGTCGATCCTGTTCGGTAACCTGCTGGCCCTGACCCAGAGCAACCTCAAGCGTCTGCTGGGTTACTCGTCCATCGCTCACTTCGGCTACCTGCTGATCGCCCTGGTAGCGAGCAAGGGTCTGGCCGTGGAAGCCATCGGCGTGTACCTGGTCACCTACGTGATCACCAGCCTCGGTGCCTTCGGCGTGATCACCCTGATGTCCTCGCCATACAAAGGCCGTGACGCAGATGCCCTGTACGAATACCGCGGCCTGTTCTGGCGCCGTCCGTACCTGACCGCCGTACTGACCGTGATGATGCTGTCCCTGGCCGGTATCCCGCTGACCGCGGGCTTCATCGGCAAGTTCTACATCATTGCCACCGGTGTCGAGTCCCATCAGTGGTGGCTGGTCGGCTCGCTGGTACTGGGCAGCGCCATCGGCGTCTTCTACTACCTTCGCGTGATGGTCACCCTGTTCCTGATCGAACCGAACCTGCGTCGCGTCGACGCACAGCTGCATTGGGAACAACGTGCAGGCGGCGTGATGCTGCTGGCCATCGCGGTACTGGCGTTCTTCCTCGGCCTGTACCCACAACCGTTGCTGAACCTGGTTCAACAGTCGGGGTTGGCGGGTTGATCGCTTAGGCGACTCTCGGTAACAAACAGAAACGGCACCTTCGGGTGCCGTTTTTGCGTTTGGGCATTTGTGTGCTGCCACAAGTCATCGGCTGTCAGGAATGGCCTCTTCGCGAGCAAGCCCGCTCCCACAGGTTATGCATCGTGCACAAAATTTGTGGTCACACTCGGTTACTGTGGGAGCGAGCTTGCTCGCGATAGCGGCGGAACAGACACCAACAAAAAACGGCACCTTCCGGTGCCGTTCGCCTTTTACAGTCCAATCACTTTACTTACGCGCCGCCTCCCACGATTTCAGCAGTTCGCTGTAGCTCACGGTCTCGCCTTTCGGCTTCTCGTTCGCCAGTTTCGGCTTCGGTGCGCCCGTCTGGTCGAACCAGTATTGCGCGTCGCGCTCGGGGTTCATTTTCGGGGCGCAGGTGGCTTGTGCCTTGGAGCGTTCCAGACGGGTCATGATTGCGTCCTGATCCTTGGCCAGGCCGTCGAGTGCCTGTTGCGGGGTTTTCTCGCCGCTGGCGGCTTCGGCGATGTGGCTCCACCACAACTGCGCGAGGCGAGGATAATCCGGCACGTTGGTCCCGGTCGGGGTCCATTGCACGCGGGCCGGGCTACGGTAGAACTCCACCAGGCCACCGAGTTTCGGCGCCAGGTCGGTCATGGCTTGCGAGTTGATGTCCGATTCGCGGATCGGCGTCAGGCCGACGATAGTTTTCTTCAGCGACACGGTTTTCGAGGTCACGAACTGCGCGTAGAGCCAGGCCGCGAGTTTCTGTTTCTCAGGTGTGGACTTCATGAACGTCCAGGAACCAGCGTCCTGATAACCGAGCTTCATGCCCTCCTCCCAATACGGACCTTTCGGCGAAGGCGCCATGCGCCATTTCGGCGTGCCGTCGGCATTCATCACCGGCAGGCCCGGTTTGGTCATGTCGGCAGTGAACGCGGTGTACCAGAAGATCTGCTGGGCGATGTTGCCCTGGGATGGCACGGGACCTGATTCGGAGAAAGTCATACCCGCCGCTTCCGGTGGCGCGTATTTTTTCATCCAGTCAACGTATTTGGTGGTCGCATACACTGCTGCCGGGCCGTTGGTGTCGCCACCGCGGGTCACGCTGGAGCCGACTGGATGACAATCCTCGACGCGGATACCCCACTCGTCCACCGGCAAGCCGTTGGGTATGCCTTTATCGCCAGCGCCGGCCATGGAGAACCAGGCGTCGGTGAAACGCCAACCCAGCGACGGGTCTTTCTTGCCGTAGTCCATGTGCCCGTAGACGCGTTTGCCGTCGATTTCCTTGACGTCTTCGCTGAAGAATTTGGCGATGTCTTCATAGGCCGACCAGTTCACCGGTACGCCCAACTCATAGCCGTACTTTTCCTTGAACTTGGCTTTGAGGTCCGCACGCTCGAACCAGTCGGCACGGAACCAGTACAGGTTGGCGAACTGCTGGTCGGGCAACTGATAGATCTTGCCGTCCGGCGCGGTGGTGAAGGAGATGCCGATGAAGTCCTTGATGTCGAGGGTTGGCGAAGTGAAGTTCTTGCCTTCGTTGGCCATCAGGTCAGTGATCGATTCGGTCTTGCCGTAGCGGAAGTGCGTACCGATCAGGTCCGAGTCGTTGACCCAGCCGTCATAGATGTTTTTGTCCGATTGCATCTGGGTCTGCAGCTTTTCCACCACGTCACCTTCCTGCAGCAGGTCGTGGGTCAGCTTGATCCCGGTGATCTCGGTGAAGGCCTTGGCCAGCACCTTGGACTCATACTCGTGGGTGGCGATGGTTTCCGAGACCACTTTGATGCTCATCCCGCGAAACGGCTCGGCCGCCTTGATGAACCACTTCAGCTCTTCGAGTTGTTGATCGGCCGTCAGGGTGGACGGCTTGAATTCACTGCCGATCCATTTCTTCGCGGCGTCTTCATAGGCATCGGCCCAGGCAGACGCGCTCAAACCGCTGAGTGCCAGCATGGCTGCCAATGAAATGCTATGTCGCAGCTTATTGTTTTTGTCGAACATAGAGACCTCCTTATTGAGTTTCGGAGCAACATTGCCGAGCGATTCGACTAGCCCCAACGCATCACAGCCAACAGCCACACCAGGGACATCGCGAAGGCGACCCAGATGCTCCAGTCGGTGACGCCGATTACCAGCAAGTGCAGGTAGGCGCTGCCGAGAAGACCGATGAACAAGCGATCGCCACGGGTGGTGGCAATCGGCAGAAAACCACGCCGAAGGATGCTCGGCGAACGCAATTCCCAAGTGGTCATGACCACCAGGATCAGGGCAATCACGCTGAAGAATGCCGCCGTCGGGACGGTCCAACTCATCCATTCCATCATCAGTTCCTCATACCCGGCCCAGGGCAAAGCCCTTGGCCACGTGGTTGCGAACAAACCAGATCACCAGCATGCCCGGCAGGATGGTCAACACCCCCGCCGCCGCCAGCACGCCCCAGTCAATGCCGGATGCCGAGACAGTGCGGGTCATCACCGCTGCGATCGGTTTGGCGTTGACCGAGGTGAGGGTTCGCGCCAGCAACAGTTCGACCCAGGAAAACATGAAGCAGAAGAACGCCGTCACGCCGATGCCGGAGCCGATCAGCGGGATGAAAATCTTCACGAAGAACTTGGGAAAGCTGTAGCCATCGATGTAGGCGGTTTCGTCGATTTCCTTGGGCACGCCGGACATGAAGCCTTCGAGAATCCACACCGCCAGCGGCACGTTGAACAGGCAATGGGCCAGGGCCACGGCGATATGGGTGTCGAACAAGCCGATCGAGGAATACAGCTGGAAGAACGGCAACAGGAACACCGCCGGCGGCGCCATGCGGTTGGTCAGCAGCCAGAAGAACAGGTGCTTGTCGCCGAGGAAGCGGTAGCGCGAAAACGCATAGGCCGCCGGCAGCGCCACGCTCAGGGAAATCACCGTGTTCAGGCTGACGTAGTACAGCGAGTTGAGGTAACCGGTGTACCAGCTCGGGTCGGTGAAGATCACCTTGTAGTTGTGGAAGGTGAAATCCTGGGGAAACAACGTCAGACCGCCGAGGATTTCGCTGTTGCTCTTGAACGACATGTTCAGCAGCCAGTAGATCGGCACCAGCAGGAACAGGATGTAGAGCAGCAGTGGAACAAGCTTTCTCTTGCTCATGGCGGGCCTCAGCGGTTGGCGTCGGAGTGAGTCATGGCGGTGTAGAACAGCCAGGACACCAACAGGATGATCAGGAAGTACACCAGCGAGAATGCTGCGGCCGGCCCCAGGTCGAACTGCCCGATCGCCATTTGCGTCAGGGTCTGGCTCAAGAAGGTCGTGGAATTGCCCGGCCCGCCGCCCGTGAGCACGAACGGCTCGGTGTAGATCATGAAACTGTCCATGAAGCGCAGCATCACCGCGATCAGCAGCACACTCTTGAGCTTGGGCAACTGGATATGCCGGAACACCGCCCAGGCCGAGGCCCGGTCGATCCGCGCCGCCTGGTAGTACACATCCGGAATCGCTCGCAACCCGGAGAAGCACAACAGCGCCACCAGCGAGGTCCAGTGCCAGACGTCCATCACCAGCACGGTGACCCAGGCGTCCATGGTGTTCGCCGCATAGTTGTAGCTGATGCCCATGGCCTTGAGGCTCGCCCCCAGCAGACCGATGTCGGCCCGACCGAAGATCTGCCAGATGGTGCCGACCACGTTCCACGGGATCAGCAACGGAATCGCCAGGATGATCAGCACCACCGACGACCAGCGACCCTTGGTCGGCATGGTCAGGGCGATGGCAATCCCCAGGGGGATCTCGATCAGCAGCACGCAGGCCGAGTAGATGAACTGACGCAGCAACGAGTCGTGCAGGCGCGGATCGAGCAGCACCTGCCTGTACCAGTCGGCGCCGACGAAGTAGCGGCTGGACTGGTCGAAGATGTCCTGCACCGAATAGTTGACCACGGTCATCATCGGGATCACCGCACTGAACGCCACCAGCAGGAACACCGGCAGCACCAGCCACCAGGCCTTGTTGTTCTGCACCTTGTTCATGGCTGCGCCTCTTGGTTGGCATTGGCTTCGAGCAGGAATTCATCGGCGTAGACCATCAGCCACTGCGCCGGAAAACTGATGTAGGCCGTGCCCTGCGGCACCGGCTTGTCTTCGGCCAGGCGCACTTTCAGGGGCGCGCCATCGAGCTCGAGGCTCATGATCTTGTAGGTACCCAGGTCTTCGACGTGTACGACCTTTGCCCGCAGCGCGTCATCAAAGGCTTCGTCCCACACATGGACGAACTCCGGACGAATGCCGACCTTCAGGGTTTTCCACTCGGATTCAGCAATACGCTGCTGCATGGCCTCGGACAGCGGCAGGTGCGTCGAGGCGAAACCGACACCGCCCGGTTGCGGTTGCACCTCGATCAGGTTCATTCCGGGGCTGCCAATGAAGTAGCCGACAAAGGTGTGGCTCGGGCGCTCGAACAATTCCCTTGGCGTGCCGAACTGCACGATCTGCCCGCCGTACATCACCGCAATCTTGTCGGCGAAGGTCGAGGCCTCCAGCTGATCGTGGGTGACGTAGACCATGGTGATGTTGAACTGCTCGTGGATCTGCTTGAGCTTGCGCCGCAGTTTCCACTTCAGGTGCGGGTCGATCACCGTCAGCGGCTCGTCGAAGAGGATCGCCGACACGTCGTCGCGCACCAGCCCGCGGCCCATGGAGACTTTCTGTTTTTCGTCGGCGGTGAGGTTGCGCGCCTTTTTGCTCAGCAGGTTCTGCAGGTCGAGGACTTCGGCGATTTCCTGCACCTTGCTATGAACCCGGGCCTCGGCCATGCCCTGATTGCGCAGCGGGAAGGCCAGGTTATCGAACACCGTCATGGTGTCGTAGACCACCGGGAACTGGAAAACCTGGGCGATGTTGCGCTTTTCCGGGGTCAGGTTGTTGACCGCTTTACCGTCGAACAGCACGTGGCCCTGGGACGGGCTGAGCAGTCCGGAAATGATATTGAGCAAGGTCGATTTGCCGCAGCCCGATGGACCGAGCAAGGCATAGGCGCCGCCCTGCTCCCAGATGTGGTCCATCTCGCGGATCGCGTAGTCCTCCGGTCCCGCCGGGGTCTTGGTGTAGCTGTGGGCGAGGTTCTGCAAACGGATTTCGGCCATCAGGCAACCCTCGTGACACGCCGGCCCGGCGCCTGGACCAGCCGCCCCTGCGTATCGAACACAAACAGTTTATGGGTCGGGATGTAGATGCGGATCGGCGCATCGACGTCGTATTCGTGGACGCCCGGCAAGTGCAGCACCAGCAGGAAGTGCTCGTTGCGCACGTGCAGGAAGGTTTCCGAGCCGCTGATTTCCGCGACTTCGACGGTCACCGCCAATTCGAGGTCATCGTCGTTGCTCGGCACCAGCGAGATATGGCTGGGCCGCACGCCGAAGCGGAACTCGCCCTCGCCCACCGGACGCAGATCGACGTTCAGCGGGAAGTGCACGAAGTTGGCGAAACTCACCTCGTTGCCGGCAATGCGTCCCGGCATCAGGTTGATCGGCGGCTCGGAGAACAGCTCCGCCGCCAGCACCGTTTGCGGCTGGTGATAGACCAAGGCGGACTGGCCGCTCTGGATCACCCGGCCTTCATGAAGAATGGTGGTGGTCCCGCCCAGGGCCAAGGCTTCGTTGGGCTCGGTGGTGGCGTAGATCGCGATGGTGTGGCGCGCCTTGAACAGTTCGCGCATTTCCTGACGCAGCTCTTCGCGCAACTTGTAGTCGAGGTTGACCAGCGGCTCGTCGAACAGGATCAGTTCGGCATCCTTGACCAGCGCCCGGGCCATGGCCGTGCGTTGTTGCTGACCGCCGGAAAGCTCCAGCGGATAGCGCTTGAGAAACTTCTCGATGCGCAGCATCTTCGCGGTTTCCAGCACCTTGCTCTGGATCACTTCGCTGGATACACCGGCCTGACGCAGCGGCGAGGCGATGTTATCGAACACCGTCATGGTCGGGTAGTTGATGAACTGCTGATAGACCATCGACACATTGCGCAAGCGCACGGGGCGCTGGGTGACGTCGACGCCGTTCATCAGGATGCGGCCGCTGTCGGGCTTGTCCAGACCGGCCATCAGGCGCATCAGGCTGGTTTTGCCGGACAAGGTGCGCCCCAGCAAAACGTTGAACGATCCGGGTTCAAAACTCAGGTTGGCATCGTCGATCCAGGTCTGGCCCTCGACGGTGCGGCTGACGTGCTCCAGGGTGAGTGACATGGCTCGGCCTTTTTATTATTGGAGTCAAGCGACCGGAGCTACATAGCGACATCCGTGCCACAAAATTCAAGCTGTTGATTCAGCTTGAAATTCCCGATCAAGACGGCAAAACCGCGTTCGTTGCTGAACACAAATGAACAATCGGAAATGAACAATTGAACAGTTCACCCATTGACAGTGAACAATAGTGAACAACACTCTACGGATGCTTTTTGCCTCTCCCAGAACTTGAAATAAATGCAAAACCTGTGGGAGCGGGCTTGCTCGCGAAGGCGGTGTGTCATTCAGTGATGATGTGACTGACACACCGCCTTCGCGAGCAAGCCCGCTCCCACATGGAGTTCGGTGTGTTGCCGAGCTACCCATAACAACAATAAAAATGCTGATTCAGAGACTGACTGCCATGGCCGCACCCGCATCGCCGTTGTCCCACGACGCCATCATCCAGGACTCCTGGTCCCGCTGCCGCGCGTTCGGCCTCAGTCATCAGAGCACACCGGCATTCGACCAATTGCCGGCCGCGGGCATCGCGCAACTGCTGGAGAGCCAGCATTCACTGGTGCAAACCACCCATCAGGAAGTACTGCCCTACTACGAGAACATCCTGAGCAATTCCAATTGCCTGATCATGCTCGCCGACCACCAGGGCCAGGTGCTCACGTCCTGGGGCACCCAGCGCTTTATCGAACCCAAACTGGCCCGGGGTTTCAGCGCCGGCGCCAGTTGGATGGAGCGCTGCACCGGCACCAACGCCATTGGCACCGCCCTGGCCTGCGAACAAGCCGTGCACATCGAGCACGACGAACACTATCTCAAGGCCAACCGCTTCATGACCGGTTCCGCCGCGCCGATTTTCGATGCCGAGCGCAAGGTGATCGCGGTGCTGGACGTGTCCAGCGACAGCTACCTGCCGCCCTCCCACACCCTGGGCATGGTCAAGATGATGAGCCAGACCGTGGAAAACCGGCTGATCCTCAACCTGTTCCATGGCCAGCATTTCCAGCTGACGTTCAACACCGGCCTGAACAACCTCGACAGCCAATGGGCCGGGTTACTGATCTTCGATGAGACCGGCCAGGTGCTGTCGGCCAATCGCCGGGCCGACAATCTGCTGGGCATCAGCCTGTCGCGGGTCAGTGTCGAAAGCCTGTTCAAGGTCTCGCTACTGGAGTTGCTGAACCAGCCCGACGGCCTGCCCTTCGCCCTGCAAACCTCGGGGCGCAACCGCTTTCAGTGCCTGTTGAAGCGGCCGAAACAGGCATCGATTCAACCCCGAGTATTCACCGAGCCGGTTGTAACTGCACCGGCGGCCATCAGCCTCAACTCCCTGCATTTCGGCGACAGCCGCGTGGAAAAAGCCGTGCGTCAGGCCGAGCGCTTGCTGGAAAAAGACATTCCATTGCTGATTCACGGTGAAACCGGGGTCGGCAAAGAAGTGTTCGTCAAAGCCCTGCACCAGGCCAGCTCCCGCTGCAAACAAGCGTTCATTGCCGTCAACTGTGCTGCGATTCCCGCCGAACTGGTGGAGTCCGAGTTATTCGGTTATGAGAAAGGCGCATTCACCGGCGCCAACCAGAAAGGCAGCATCGGGCTGATCCGCAAGGCTGACAAAGGCACACTGTTCCTCGATGAAATCGGTGACATGCCGCTGCCGACCCAGGCGCGCCTGTTGCGGGTGTTGCAGGAGCGTTGCGTGCAACCGGTGGGCAGCAGCGAGCTGTTCCCTGTGGACTTGCGCATCATTTCCGCGACCAATCGCTCGTTGCGCGAACAAGTACAACTGGGGCGGTTTCGAGAAGACCTGTATTACCGCATCGGCGGCCTGACCCTGGAGTTGCCGCCGTTAAGAGAACGCAGCGATAAAGAGGCGCTGTTCAAACGATTGTGGGAGCAGCACCGCGAACCCAGCCAATGGGCCGGACTGAGCCGCGAGGTACTGGAACTGTTCGACCGCCACCCGTGGCCGGGGAATCTGCGCCAGGTCGGCAGTGTGATGCAGGTAGCGCTGGCGATGGCCGAAGAACAACCGATAAAGCCGGAGCATTTGCCGGATGATTTTTTTGTCGACCTGGAAATGGAGCCGGTCGATACGCCGGAACCGTTGGCCGTGGATCTGAATGATGCCGAGGATTTGAACCGGCAGTTGCAGGCGGCGGGGGGGAATATTTCGTATCTGGCGAGGCGGTTGGGGGTTAGTCGAAATACCCTTTACAAGCGGTTGCGCCAGACTGAATGACAGGTTAGCCGCACTGGCAGTGTTTGGCTTGAGACCATCGCGAGCAAGCTCGCTCCCACAAGGGATCTGCGTCGCACACAAAATTCAAGCATTACGAAAATCCAATGTGGGAGCGAGCTTGCTCGCGATGGCGTCAGTCCTGTCAACACAAGCCTGGAGTCCAACCCCATAAACAAAAACCCGCACAAGGCGGGTTTTGTCTGTAACAAGTAAAACTATCAGTCAGCCAGACGCCAGGTCGTGCCGCCCTTGCCGTCTTCCAGCACCACGCCCATGGCGGTGAGCTGGTCGCGGATGCGGTCGGATTCGGCCCAGTCTTTACCGGCCCGAGCTGCCAGGCGCGCTGCGATCAGCGCCTCGATTTCGGCTGCATCGACACGCCCTTCGGCGCCGGCTTGCAGGAAGTCATCAGCCTCAAGCTGCAACACACCCAGCACGCTGGCCAGTTCTTTCAAACGGGCTGCCAGACCAGCCGCTGCATTGAGATCGCTCTCGCGCAGGCGGTTGATCTCGCGGACCATCTCGAACAGCACCGCGCAGGCTTCCGGCGTGCCGAAGTCGTCGTTCATCACCTGGGTGAAACGCTCGACGAAGGCTTCGCCACCGGCAGGCGCGACAGTCGGCAGGCCTTTCAACGCGTGGTAGAAACGCTCCAGGGCGCCCTTGGCGTCCTTGAGGTTGTCTTCCGAGTAGTTGATGGCGCTGCGGTAGTGGCTCGATACCAGCAGGTAACGCACGACTTCCGGGTGGTACTTGTCGAGCACGTCGCGGATGGTGAAGAAGTTGTTCAAGGACTTGGACATCTTCTCGCCATTGATACGGATCATGCCGCAATGCATCCACGCGTTGGCGTAGGTCTTGCCGGTGGCCGCTTCGCTCTGGGCGATTTCGTTTTCATGGTGCGGGAACTCCAGATCGCTGCCGCCGCCATGAATGTCGAAGGTCTCGCCCAGGCAGCAGGTGGACATCACCGAGCATTCGATGTGCCAGCCCGGACGCCCGGCGCCCCACGGCGATTCCCAGCTCGGCTCGCCCGGCTTGGCGGCTTTCCACAATACGAAGTCCAGCGGGTCCTGCTTGGACTCGTCGACTTCGATGCGGGCGCCGATGCGCAGGTCTTCGATCTTCTTGCGCGACAGCTTGCCGTAGCCCATGAACTTGCCGACGCGGTAGTACACGTCGCCATTGCCCGGGGCGTAGGCGTAACCCTTGTCGATCAGGGTCTGGATCATCGCGTGCATGCCCGGGATGTGATCGGTGGCACGCGGCTCCATGTCCGGCTTCTTGATGTTCAGGCGCGCTTCATCTTCGTGCATCGCCGCGATCATGCGCTCGGTCAACGCTTCGAACGACTCACCGTTCTCGTTGGCCCGGTTGATGATCTTGTCGTCGATGTCGGTGATGTTACGCACGTAGGTCAGGTCGTAACCGCTGAAGCGCAGCCAGCGGGTCACCAGGTCGAACGCGACCATGCTGCGGCCGTGGCCCAGGTGGCAGTAGTCGTACACGGTCATGCCGCACACGTACATGCGCACCTTGTTGCCATCGAGCGGCTTGAAGACTTCTTTGCTCTTGGTGAGCGTGTTGTAGATCGTAAGCACTTTAATTCCTTGACGCTAAATCACTGGCCCCACGAATCACGCAGGGTCACGGTACGGTTGAATACCGGCTGACCTGGTTTCGAATCCTTGAGATCGGCGACGAAGTAGCCTTCGCGCTCGAACTGGAAACGGTCTTCCGGCTGTGCATTGCCCAGCGAAGGCTCAGCACGACAACCGGTGAGTACCTGCAGCGAATCAGGGTTGATGTTGTCCAGGAAACTCGCGCTGTCTTCGGCCTTCTCCGGGTTCGCAGAGCGGAACAGACGATCGTACAGACGCACTTCGCACTCGACGCTGGCCGCAGCCGGTACCCAGTGGACCACGCCTTTGACCTTGCGACCTTCCGGGTTCTTGCCCAGGGTGTCCGGATCGTACGAGCAGCGCAGTTCGACGATGTTGCCATCGGCGTCCTTGATCGCTTCGTCGGCACGGATCACGTAGCTGCCGCGCAGACGCACTTCACCGGCCGGCTCCAGGCGCTTGTAGCCCTTTGGCGGCTCTTCCATGAAGTCTTCACGGTCGATATAGATTTCCCGGGCGAACGGCAGTGCGCGCACGCCCATGTCTTCTTTCGGGTGGCACGGCAGTTCGAGGTTCTCGACCTGGCCTTCCGGGTAGTTGGTGATCACGACTTTCAGCGGACGCAGTACGCACATGGCGCGCGGGGCGCTGTGGTCGAGGTCGTCACGGATGCTGAATTCGAGCATGCCGAAGTCGACCACGCCGTCGGAACGGTTGGTGCCGATCATTTCGCAGAAGTTGCGGATCGATTTCGGCGTGTAGCCACGGCGGCGGAAGCCCGACAGCGTGGACATGCGCGGGTCGTCCCAACCGTTGACGTGCTTCTCATCGACCAACTGCTTGAGCTTGCGCTTACTGGTGATGGTGTAGTTCAGGTTCAGGCGGCTGAACTCGTACTGGCGCGGGTTGGCCGGCACTGGCAAGTGCTCGAGGAACCACTCGTACAGCGGACGGTGGCTTTCGAACTCCAGGGTGCAGATCGAATGGGTGATGCCTTCGATGGCGTCCGACTGACCGTGGGTGAAGTCGTAGTTCGGGTAGATGCACCACTTGTCACCGGTCTGGTGGTGGTGAGCGTGACGGATGCGATACATGATCGGGTCACGCAGGTTCATGTTCGGCGAGGCCATGTCGATCTTGGCCCGCAGCACCCGTGCGCCGTCCTTGAACTCGCCGGCTTTCATGCGGGTGAACAGGTCCAGGTTCTCTTCGACGCTGCGGTCGCGGAACGGGCTGTTCTTGCCCGGCTCGGTCAGGCTGCCACGGTATTCCTTGGCTTGCTCCGGGGTCAGGTCGTCGACGTAGGCATTGCCGGATTTGATCAACTCCACCGCCCAGTCATGCAACTGGTCGAAATACTGCGAGGCGTAGCGCACTTCGCCGGACCATTCGAAGCCCAGCCATTTGACGTCGCTTTCGATCGCGTCGATGTATTCCTGGTCTTCCTTGGCCGGGTTGGTGTCGTCGAAACGCAGGTGCGTGACGCCGCCGAACTCCTGCGCCAGGCCGAAGTTCACGCAGATCGACTTGGCGTGGCCGATGTGCAGGTAGCCGTTGGGTTCAGGCGGGAAACGGGTGACGATCTGCGTGTGCTTGCCCGAGTCCAGGTCTGCCTGGATGATCGGCCGCAGGAAGTTGACCGGCACGGCAGGGCCGGTCTTGGCATTCGAGGTAGGGTCGACAGTGGGCTTGCTCATAGGATCCTTGAACGTACAAGTGCGTGGCCGTAATGAAGGCCGGACAAAACAAAGCCGCTATCATAGCCGATGCCGTCAAGTACCTGACAGAGCGCACTCTGTAAACCGTCGCATTTAATAGGCCGTAAATGAAAAAACAGCCTCGAAATTCGCGTCTGGCACGCTAAACTGCGCACCTTGGCCAAAAAGGCTGAACCGGTGGCGGAACGCTATGTTCCAACACCACGAATTCCTTAAGTATGCTTCAACTCTAAAGAGTACCGATCATGACCCAAGTCAAACTGACTACCAACTTCGGCGACATCGTCCTCGAACTGAACGCCGACAAAGCCCCGATCACCGTGGCCAACTTCGTCGAGTACGTTAAAGCCGGTCACTACGAAAACACCGTTTTCCACCGTGTCATCGGTAACTTCATGATCCAGGGCGGCGGTTTCGAGCCAGGCATGAAAGAAAAGAAAGACAAACGCCCAAGCATCCAGAACGAAGCTGACAACGGTCTTTCCAACGACAAGTACACCGTCGCCATGGCCCGCACCATGGAACCGCATTCGGCTTCCGCGCAGTTCTTCATCAACGTGGCTGACAACAGCTTCCTGAACCACAGCGGCAAGAACGTTCAGGGCTGGGGTTACGCAGTATTCGGTAAAGTGACCGCTGGCACCGACGTTGTCGACAAGATCAAAGGCGTGGCCACCACTTCCAAGTCCGGCCACCAGGACGTACCAGCAGACGACGTGATCATCGAGAAAGCCGAGATCATTGAGTGATATTGCTGATTTCAGATTTACATCTGGAAGAGGAGCGCCCGGACATTACCCGGGCGTTTCTGGATTTGCTCGCCGGACGCGCCCGTTCGGCGAGTGCGTTGTACATTCTGGGCGACTTCTTCGAGGTGTGGATTGGCGACGATGCCATGACGCCCTTCCAGCGCTCCATCTGCCAGGCCCTGCGCGACCTCAGCGACAGCGGCACGGCCATTTTCCTGATGCACGGCAATCGTGACTTCATGCTGGGCAAGGCCTTCTGCAAAGCAGCCGGCTGCACCTTGTTGAGGGATCCGAGTGTCGTGCAACTCAACGGCGAGCCGGTGCTGCTGATGCACGGCGACAGCCTCTGCACCCGCGACGAAGCCTATATGAAGCTGCGTCGCTACCTGCGCAACCCGATCACCCTGTTCATCCTGCGGCATCTGCCGCTGCGCACCCGGCACAAGCTGGCGCGCAAGCTGCGCAGTGAAAGCCGTGCGCAAACGCGGATGAAGGCCAACGACATCGTCGATGTCACGCCTGAAGAGATTCCGCGGATCATGCAGGAATACGGCGTGAATACCTTGATCCACGGGCACACCCACCGTCCCGCGATTCACAAGTTGCAGCTTGGCGAGCAAGCGGCCAGGCGTATTGTGCTGGGGGATTGGGATCGTCAAGGGTGGGCGTTGCAGGTGGATGAGCAAGGGTTTGCGCTGGCGCCGTTCGATTTCACTCCGCCACCGCAACTCGCCGCACCCGCCAACTAAAGCCAAACAGATAACCCTGTGGGAGCGAGCTTGCTTGCGAAGACAGTGTGTCAGTCGACATCTGTATTGACTGATCCACCGCTTTCGCGAGCAAGCCCGCTCCCACAGGGATCACGCTGAACCTGTGGGAGCGGGCTTGCTCGCGAATGGGGCGACTCGGTCTTTTGTAGGAAATGCGGGTCTAGAAATCCCGCTTGTAGAAGATGTCCAGCGAACTGGCCACACCGCCAGCGGCTTCGAGGTAGACCTTTTTGCTCAGCTTGTAGCGCAAGGCAATGGTGTTGGCCGGTTCGAACACGCCGACGCCATAGCGCAGGCTGAGCTTCTCGGAAATATTGCCGCTGGCCACCACACTGGTGGCGTCGCCACTGCCCTGGGTGTCGAGCTGGAAGTCCTGGATGCCCAGGTTCTTGGCGATGCCGCTGGTCACCCCGGAGCTGCCCATCAAACCCAACCCGAGGGCCGCCTGGGCGAGCATGTTGTTGTCTTCGCCATTGCTGCTCAGCGGACGCCCGAGCACCAGATAGGACAGGGCCTGCTCCTGGCTCATGGCCGGCTCGGAGAAGATCTGCGTAGTCGGCTGCTCGGCGCTGCCACTCAAACGAATGCCGGCGATGATGTCGTCGGTCTTGCGAATGGCCTCGATGTCCAGGTACGGCTGATCGATGGGCCCGGCAAACAGCAAGCGCGCCCGACGCACCGAAAGCCGCTGGCCGTAGGCGCGATAGCGCCCGTCGTTGAGCCACAGCTCGCCGCGGGTGTCCATGTTGTCGCCGATGTGCACATGCCCCTGCACATTCGCCGTCAGGCCAAATCCTGCAAAGCTCAGCTTGTCCTCGCCGACCAGCACTTCTATGTCCATCTTCATTGCCAGCGGCGGTTTGCCCTCCTCGGTTTGCTGACCGATGATCACCGTGTCATCGGAGACCTTGACCGTCGATGGCGGCAACTCGCGAATGGTGATCTCGCCCCTGGGCACCAGCACTTTACCGGCGATGGCCAACTCGTCGCCTTTCATCGAGATTTTCAGGTCCGGTGCGACTTCAAGCTTGGCGTAAGGCTCGACGGTGACCGGCAATTGCGAGCCCTTGAGCGCCAGATCCACCACCAGCGCCTGCCCCCAGGCGATGTTGCCGCTCAGGCTGCCCTGCCCGGCCTTGCCGCTGTTCCAGCCGCCTTTCAGCTCTACACTTTCACCGGCGATGAGCGCTTGAACGTGCAGGTTTTTCAGCTCCATCGGCAGTTCAGGCCCGGAGATCTGACCGTCGCTGAGTTGCAGGCTGCCATTGACCTGCGGCGCCAGCAGCCCACCGGAAATCGTGCCGCTGCCGTTCAAGCGCCCGGTCAGCTTCTCGACCATCGGCACGAACGGTCGCGCCACCGACAGGTCCAGCCCGCTCAAGCGGAACGAGCCGCTCACGGGTTTGTTCTTCGGCAACGGATTGAGCTGCGCCTGCACCATCAGCTCGCCGAGTTTGCCGCCGACAAAATTGAGCTCGGTGTCGATGCGCTTGGGCGTGAGTTTGCTGGTGAGTTTCAGGGTCTGGTACGGGAAATCCAGCCACTGATCCTTGTCCTTGATGCGCAACGTTCCGCCGCCAGCATCGACGCTGACCTGGCCGTTCGGGCCACTGGCCGGCAGGTCCAGTTGCAGGTCGGCGTTGAGTCGGCCCTGCCAGGCGAAATCCTTCGGCAACCACTGCGCGAGGCTGTCGATCGGGAATTGCTTGAGGTGATAACGCAACTTCGGCTCGGGCATCAGACGCGAGTCTTCACCGCACAGGCTGGCCTGGCCGGATGCCCAGCAATGGGCGCCAAAGTTGATTTTGCCGTCCGCCAGGCGTTCGAGTTTCGCCGGCCCTTGCAGCTTCCAGTCCTGGCCACCGGCCTGGATATCACCACTGGCCAGGCGTCCGCGCCAATTGCCTTTGTCCAGCGCACCGTCCAGCCCCAGCGCCAGTTTCAGCTTCGGCCCTTGCAGATCGAGGCTCAGCTTCTGGGTCTTGATGTCGCCCTGGCCGCTGGCGGTCAGCGTTCCCAGTGAAGTGTCGCCTGCCCGGATGCCGCTGCCCTTGAGGCCGATTTTCGCCCGTTGCGCACTGTCCAGCGTGGCGTCCAGGTTCAGGCTTTGCAGGCGATGGTCCTGGAAAGCCAGTTGCGAGCCTTGCAAGTCAAGCTTGCCTTGGGGCGCCTTGAGTGTGCCGGCGACATCCACGCGGCCATTGAGCTGGCCGCGCAGTTGCGGCCAGAGTTGGGCCAGGCGCGGCAGCTTGAGATCGATCTGGCCGGCGAGTTTCTGTTGCAGGCTGCCTTTGCCGCTGATGCTGTTATCGCCGAGGCGAACTTGCAGGGCGTTGAGGTTCCATTGCTCGCCACGGCCATCGGCCTTGGCCTGGATCACCGCCGGTTGCCCGCGCAGTTTGCCCTTGAGGTCCAGGTCGGCATTGAGGCTGAGCGTGTCATTCTTCATTTCGCCGGTGCTGCGCAGCGGCCCGGCCAGTGTGCCCGGCAGCTCTGCGACCCAGTACGCCGGGTTGATCGCCGACAGGTCCAGCGAGGTGTCCCAGGCAATGCCGTCGGCGAATTGCAGGTTCAGGTGCCCTTCAGCCTTGCCCTGCCCGGCCTGGAGTTGAATCTGTTGCAGGTAGATTTTCGTCAGGTCGCCGGCGAAAGGGCTGGCCAGGGTGAAGGCGCCGGCCGGACCATCCGCCGCGGCGGCGAAATGCCCGAGGTACTTGCCGTCGGTGTAAGAGACTTCGCCAGTGAACGTGCGAAGCGCTACTTGCGGTTCGTCGATGAGCGGATAGAGCCTGTGCCACGGAAAGTCCAGCCAGTCGATCTTCGCTTCGGCGCTCAGGCCCTTGCTCCAATCCACAAGCCCGGTGAGCTTGAGGCTTTGCTTGTCGTTGGCGGTCAGGTCCAGCGCGGCGATCTGTGCGCCCTTGGCGTCGACCTTGCCTTGCAGCGCCAGTGCGACTGGCCCTTGCTCGGCGGGCAGCGTGGCTTTGCCGAGCAGCGCGTAGCCGTTCTTCAAGTCGCCAGCGCCGGTGAGTTCAAGCTGATTGAGTTGCAGGGTGTCCGGCAGATCGGCACTGGGCTTGAAGCCATCGGCGGTGATCCGCACCTTGGCCGGCAGGTTTTCCACCAGCGGTTGCAGTTCGCCGGTCAGTTGCCCGTTGAGGTAACCGCTGCTATCGGCTTTCAGGTTCAGGGTCTTGAGCAGGTCACCGTCGACCTTCAGCGCCAGCGCCAGGGGCTCAGGCGTCGACAACAGGGTCAGCTTGCCGGAGGCGCTAAGGGGCCAGTTGCCGGAGGGTTGCAGCAGGCCGGACAGGTTCAGGCTCAGGTCATCGCGCTGCAACGACACCGCGTCGATCTGCAAACCGGCCGTCGTCCAGTGCGCCGCCAGTTGCAAACCCTTGAGTTCCTCGCTGCCGTTGAACAACAGGCTGCCGACCTTGATCTCCCCCAGTTCGATGGCCAACGGCAACTTGAGCTCCGGGAGCGTGATCGGGCCGCTGTCTGGCTCTTCGGCACCCGGCGGGAACGTCAGGCTGACCTGATCGGCCCGCAATTGCTCGATGCACAGGGTCATGCGCGTCAGGCACAACGGCGACCAGGCAAAAATCACTTTGCTCAGTTCAACCCGGTTGCTGTCCTGCTGCCACAGCACCCGATCGGCACTCCACTGCCCGCCCAGCCGGCCCTGGAAGTTTTCCAGGGTCAAGCCCGGCACGAAACCCAATGCCCAGCGGCTGCCCGTCGCCGTGCCCAACACCATGGCCAGCGTCAGGACGACCAACATCAACAGCGCCGCCATCGCCAGCAGCGTTACTTTCAAACCACGCTTCACAGCTCAGGCCCCATGGAAAAGTGCAATCGAATACCGCCATCGTCGTCCAGCGCGTGGGCCAGGTCGAGGCGGATCGGCCCCACCGGCGATACCCAGCGCACGCCGATACCGACCCCGGTCTTGAGGTTCGGCAGTTCGAGTGTATTGAAGGAGTTGCCCTGATCGACAAAGGTCGCGACCCGCCATTTTTCGGCGACGGAATACTGATACTCCGCACTGGCGGCGACCATGTAGCGACCACCGATGCGGTCGCCGTCGGAGTTTTCCGGGGACAGGCTCTGATAGTCGTAACCGCGCACGCTCTGGTCACCACCGGCGAAGAAGCGCAGCGATGGCGGTACCGATTTGAAGCCGTTGGTGGCACTGCCGCCGACCTGTACCCGCCCGAGGAGGCGGTGTTTATCGAACACCGTGGTCAGGCCTTTGACCAATGCCGTGCCGTAGAGCAGGTTGCTGTCGGAACCCAAACCTTCCTTGGCCACTTTGGATTCGAATTGCAGGCGATAGCCGTTGTGCGGGTCGATGCGGTTGTCGCTTTTGAGGTACGAATAGCTCACACCTGGCATCAGCAAGGTACTCAGTCCCGAGTCGTCGCCCAGTTGGTAGTCCTCGCGCTGCCACTTCAGCGACACCACCCGCTGCCAGCCGCTGGGCAGTTTGCTGTGCCACTCGGGGCCGAGGGTCAGCAGCTTGCTGTGGCTTTCCTTATCGGCGATTTCTTCATTCTGGTAGCCACCGGCAAAACGCAGTTTGTCGGTCAGTGGCGGGTCCAGCGGAATGTCGTAGAACAGCCCGACGTTTTGCCGAGGTGCCGAGACTTCGGTTTCCCAGCCATAACTGTGCCCTTGCGCGTTGACCCAGTGCCGGGTCCAGTTGGCCTTGGCCCGTGGACCGACGTCGGTGGAAAAGCCAAGGCCCAGGCCCATGGTCCGGGGCTTGCGGGTTTCGAGCTTGACGTCCACCGGGATCGCATCGTCCTTGGACGCCGCGGGCGCCGCGTCCACGCGCACGCCTTCGAAGTAGCCGCTCGATTGCAGGTTCTGATTGAGTTCGGCGATCAGCTCCGAGTCATACGGCGTGCCGGTCTTGAACGGCACCATGCGTTGCAGCAGCTCGTCGTCGAACGGTGTATCGCCTTCGAAACTGACCTTGCCCAAGGTATAGCGCGGACCGCTTTCATAGATCAGTTCGATATCGGCAACGCCGGCACGCGGGTCGACCGACAATTTTGAACGGGTGAACCGGCCGCTGAAAAAGCCATAACGCGAAGCCTGATTCTGGATCAGGCGCTTGGCGTCCTCGTAATGCCCATGATTGAGCACGGCGCCGGGCTTGAGCGCGTCGCTCTTGGGGATTCGAAAAGACTTGAGGGAGGCTGCCGGACCGTCGACACGCACCGTGACGTTGCGCAGATGCACCGGCTCGCCGGGGTCCACCGTAAGCACCAGGCGCGGCTTTTCGCCGCCCTTCACCTCGCTGTCGATGTGCGGCTGGTAATAGCCCAAGGCCTGGGCGGCCTTGCGCGCCTGTTCTTCGGCGCCACGGCTGAAGCGCAGCAACGCTTCTTCATCGCGATCGCCAAGGCTGCCGATATAGCCTTCGATATTGGCCTTCAGCTCATCATTGGACGGTTTGATCCGTACATCCAATTCACTTTGTGCCAGCGCCGCACAGCTGGTTATCAGCATCAGTACGCCGCTGGTAATTCTTCCTGGAAACTTCATAGGCGCGGATGCTATCACGAGCTTGAGAGCGTGATAGAGCCTGACATGCCCGGAAAGTTCGCCGTTCAAGCCGTTGCTGTTTGTAACACCTGGGGATTGGGGTGAAAAAACACGTGCTCGCGAATCGGTCCTACGGCAACTTCACCGATTTCCTCATAGCCCTGGCGCTTATAGAACTCCAGATAGCGAGGGTTCCCGGTATCGAGGATCACGCCCTGTGAGTTTTCATCCACCGCGCACCAGTTGTGCACAGCTTGCAACAGTTGCTCACCGAAATGTTTGCCCTGGAACTGCGGATGAACCCCCAGCAATGGCAAGACATGCACCGAGTCATTCGGCACGCAGGCCTCCACGGCAGCGTGATATTCGAGGTAGCGACGGGTGCAGCGAAATCCTGTGCTGAGCACCATGCGCAGGCGCCAGGCCCAACTTTCGGTGACGCCGAGGCGACGTTGCGGCGGTGCGATCAGGGCGATGCCGATCAGGCGGTCGTTGACCAACAGGCCGATGGCCGGCAGGTCCTGGAGAAAATGCTGGGTCACCAGTTCGCGCACGGTGGCGCGAACCCGCTGTTCGTAGCCGGGGCGCTCGGCTTCGAACAAATAGCCGAAGGTCGGCTCGTGTCGATAAGCCTGGTACAGCAGCGAACGCGCTTCGCGGGCGTAGCCGCTGTCGAGCATGTGAATATCGGCGATGGCGGTCGAGGTTTCGGGCATGACGGTTGATCTCCCCGGCACAGCTCGGGTGGCTGCGCTCTTGTTGTTACGAGCTGATCGGTGCTGACACAGTTCCTTACAGATCCGCAATGAGTGTAGGCAATGAAATCGCCTTCGTCGGAACGCCGCCCGGAGCAAGCCTGCTCCCACAGGTGATGAGCCGGCCTTGCTTTTGTGGGAGCGGGCTTGCTCGCGAAAGGGCCATCACTGCCCATGCACAACTGACTGGCAAAACCGAATCCCCTCACCCCACACTGGCCCGATTCCCACATGTCAGCTAGCATCGCCCTTTTGCCAGGACTGCCGACCATGAAGATCGTCTCCTTCAACATCAACGGGCTGCGCGCCCGTCCCCATCAGCTGGCGGCGCTGATCGAAAAGCACCAACCCGATGTGATCGGCTTGCAGGAAACCAAGGTCCACGACGACCAGTTTCCCCTCGATGAAGTCAGAGCACTGGGCTACCACGTGTACTTCCACGGGCAAAAAGGCCATTACGGCGTCGCCCTGCTCTCGCGCCAGGAGCCGCTGGCCCTGCACAAGGGTTTCGCCACCGACGAAGAAGACGCCCAGCGGCGCTTCATCTGGGGCACCTTCGCCGACGCCAACGGCGTGCCGGTGACCATCATGAACGGTTATTTCCCACAGGGCGAAAGCCGTGACCACCCGACCAAGTTCCCGGCCAAGGAACGTTTTTATGGCGACTTGCAGCAATTGCTGGAAAGCCAGTTCAAGAACGACCAGCCGCTGGTGGTGATGGGCGATGTGAACATTTCCCCGGAAGACTGCGACATCGGCATCGGCCCGGACAACATGAAGCGCTGGCTGAAAACCGGCAAATGCAGCTTCCTGCCGGAAGAGCGCGAGTGGATGGCCCGCTTGAAGAACTGGGGCCTGGTCGACAGTTTCCGCCACCTGAACCCGGACGTGACCGACACCTTCAGCTGGTTCGACTACCGCAGCCGTGGCTTCGAAGACGAACCCAAGCGTGGCCTGCGCATCGACCTGATCCTCGCCTCCCACGGCTTGCTGCCACGGGTGAAGGCCGCCGGTGTGGACTATGAACTGCGTGGCATGGAAAAACCTTCGGACCATGCGCCGATCTGGCTTGAGTTGAGCTGATCCCTGAAGGCTGCACCCCCCCCTGTGGGAGCGGGCTTGCTCGCGAAAGCGGAGTGTCAGTCACTATTTGTGCTGACTGATACACCGCTTTCGCGAGCAAGCCCGCTCCCACATCAGAAAGTGTCATTTTTCGGAAACCTTACTGACTTAATCTCCCGGCACCTCCTTTGGCTATATAAGGTGCCGGCATGATGCTGCGCGTGTTGTTCCTGTTGATGCTGTGCACGGGCTGGCCGCAGGCGGCCTCGGCCGGCGACTTGCCGACACCCGAACACGGCCCGGTGCTGCGGATTCAGGGCTCCAACACCATCGGCGCGGCATTGGGACCGGCGCTGGTCGAGGGTCTGCTGAGTGAACAGGGCCTGCGCAGGATCCACCGCGAAACCCGGGACACCGCCAACGAACTGCGCATCGTCGGCGAAACCGCTGAGGGCCATCGGGTTGTGGTGGAGGTGGCGGCCCATGGTTCCAGCACCGGTTTCACTGCACTCAAAGCAGGCAGCGCCGATCTTGCCGCCTCGTCACGCCCGATCAAGGACAGCGAACTGGCCAGCCTGCAATCGCTCGGTGACCTGAAAAGCCCGAGCGCCGAACAGGTCATTGCCATCGACGGCCTGGCGATCATCCTTCACCCGGACAATCCGCTGATCCAGCTCGACACCCTGCAACTGGCGCGTATTTTCAGTGGTGAGGTGAAATCCTGGGAAGACATCGGCGGTCGCGGCGGGCCGATTCATCTATATGCGCGGGATGATCAGTCCGGGACCTACGACACCTTCAAGGAACTGGTCCTCAGCGGCCGAGGGAAAACCCTCGGCAGCGCGGCGAAACGCTTCGAGTCCAGCGAACAACTCTCTGATGCGGTCAGCGCAGACCCGCAAGGCATCGGTTTTATCGGCTTGCCCTACGTGCGCCAGGCCAAGGCCGTGGCCATTGTCGACGGTCAATCACAAGCCATGCTGCCGCTCAACAGCCTGATTGCCACGGAAGATTATCCGCTGTCCCGTCGGTTGTTCTTCTACCTGCCACCCAACGGGAAAAATCCCTGGGCTAACGCTCTGGTGGCCTTTGCCCAAAGCAGCAACGGCCAGGCCATAGTCGCAGCGAACGGCTTTGTTGCCCAAACCGTCCAGGCCATGGCCGTTACCCCCAATGCGTTGATGCCTGAGGGTTATCAGGCGCTGAGTCGACATGCTCAACGGCTGTCGGTGAATTTTCGCTTCGAGGAAGGCAGTGCCAGCCTGGACAACAAGGCGCGGCAAGACCTGATGCGAGTGCTCGACTATATAAAGCAGCACGGCAAGACCGATGGTCAGGTCACGTTGGTGGGGTTTGGCGATGCCAAGAGCGACCCGGCACGCGCCGATCTGTTGTCGAAGCTGCGGGCCATGGCGGTACGGCGGGAGTTGGTGAAGAGCGGCGTGGTGTTTCGCGAGATTCGCGGATTCGGCGCCGAAATGCCGGTGGCAGCCAATAGCGCCGATGAGGGAAGGATCAAGAATCGGCGGGTTGAGGTTTGGGTGTATTGAACCTGATGTTGGTGCATTGAATGGAATGACGCCTTCGCGAGCAAGCCCGCTCCCACAGGTCCAGTGATAACCCTGTGGGAGCGGGCTTGCTCGCGAATGGCAGGCGCCGCGGTCTTACTGCCCGCTACGCATCATCTCCTTCGGCACATACTTGCCGATTTCGAACTTGCCGATCGCCGCACGGTGCACTTCGTCCGGGCCGTCGGCCAGGCGCAGGGTGCGCTGCATCGCGTACATGTAGGCCAGCGGGAAATCGTTGGAAACCCCTGCCCCGCCATGGATCTGGATCGCCCGGTCGATCACCCGCAGCGCAACGTTCGGCGCGACGACCTTGATCTGCGCGATCTCGCTTTTCGCCACTTTGTTGCCGACGGTGTCCATCATGTACGCCGCTTTCAACGTCAGCAGGCGTGCCATGTCGATTTCCATCCGCGAGTCGGCGATCTTGTCGATGTTGCCGCCCAGGCGTGCCAGAGGCTTACCGAACGCCGTGCGGTTCACCGAGCGTTTGCACATCAGTTCCAGTGCGCGCTCGGCCATGCCGATCGAACGCATGCAGTGGTGAATCCGGCCAGGGCCAAGGCGACCTTGTGCAATTTCGAAGCCGCGTCCTTCGCCCAGCAGGACGTTTTCGTACGGCACTCGCACGTTTTCGAAATGCACTTCGGCGTGCCCATGAGGTGCATCGTCGTAACCGAACACCGGTAGCGGACGCACGATCTTCACGCCAGGCGCATCCACCGGCACCAGAATCATCGAGTGCTGGGCATGACGCGGCGCATCCGGATTGCTCAGGCCCATGAAAATCAGGATCTTGCAGCGCGGGTCGCAAGCACCCGACGTCCACCACTTCTTGCCGTTGATCACCCACTCGTCGCCATCACGTACTGCACGGGCGGCCATGTTGGTGGCGTCGGAGGATGCGACATCCGGTTCGGTCATGGCGAAGGCCGAGCGGATCTCGCCGCGCAGCAAGGGTTCGAGCCAGCGCTGTTTCTGCTCTTCATTGGCGTAACGCACCAGCACTTCCATGTTGCCGGTGTCGGGTGCCGAGCAGTTGAACGGCTCTGGTCCCAGCAGCGAGCGGCCCATGATTTCCGCCAGCGGCGCGTATTCGAGGTTGGTCAGCCCGGCGCCGAGCTCGGACTCAGGCAGAAACAAATTCCACAGACCCTCGGCCTTGGCCTTGAGTTTGAGTTCTTCCATGATCGCGGTCGGCTGCCAGCGATCGCCCACGGCGACCTGGCGCTCGAACACGGCTTCGGCGGGATAAACGTAGGTGTCCATGAACGCTGTTACGCGCTCACGCAGTTCCTGAACCTTGGGCGAATAAGCGAAATCCATGAGCGAGATACCTTCTTGGGGGAGGTTGTTTAGGTCATGCAATCGATGCTAGAACAGCATTGATAATTTACCTAGCCTATTCTCGGCGTGTATAAACATTCATCACCGATATATGATCGACTGATCGTCACGGTCAGCCCGCCCACACAATAAGAGAGCCGCGTAATGAATCTGAGCAAGGTCGACCTCAACCTTTTCATCGTCTTCGACGCGATCTACACCGAAGCCAACCTGACCCGTGCCGGGCAGATTGTGGGCATTACCCAGCCAGCGGTGTCGAACGCTCTGGCCCGGTTGCGCGAGACCTTCAACGACCCGTTGTTCGTGCGCACCGCCCAGGGCATGGTGCCGACGCCCATGGCCCAGAACATCATCGGCCCGGTGCGCAACGCGCTCTCGCTGCTGCGCGTGTCAGTGCAGGAAAGTCGCATTTTCAACCCGCAGCAAGCCGTCAAGACTTACCGCATCAGCATGACCGACCTCACCGAAGCGGTGATCCTGCCGCTATTGTTCCAGCGCCTGCGTCGCCTGGCGCCGGCGGTGATCATCGAAAGCTTCCTGTCCAAACGCCGCGAAACCACCAAGGAACTGGCGGCCGGTCGCCTCGACTTTGCGGTGGATGCGCCGCTCAACACCGACCCGCAGGTGCGTCACGTCAAGTTGATGGAGGACCGCTACGTGTGCGCCATGCGCAAGGGGCATCCGCTGGCGGGCAAGGAGAAATTCACGCTGGATGATTACCTGGGCCTGACCCACATCCATATTTCCAGCCGTCGCAGCGGCCTCGGCTATGTCGACCTGGCGCTGGGCAAGATGGGCATCCAGCGCAAGATCGCCCTGCGCTCCCAGCATTACCTGATGGCCTCGCAAGTGTTGCAGCAGACCGACATGGTCATGACCGTGCCGGAACGCTTCGCCCGCCGTAACGACCTGCACGCCTTTTATCTGCCGGTCAACGATGTGCCGCCGGTGGAAACCCATCTTTACTGGCACGAAAGCACCGACCAGGACCCGGCGAACCGCTGGATGCGCGAGCAGATGATCGAGTTGTGCCAGCAGGTGACGGCGCAGGAGAAAAAGCTCGAGAAGGTGTAGGGCTTGATACCGGGGTGACTTCTTCGCGAGCAAGCCCGCTCCCACATTGGATCTTCAGTGGACACAATACTTGTGCCCTACACAGATCCCTGTGGGAGCGGGCTTGCTCGCGAAGAGGCCCGCAAGAACGCTGAAATCTCACGCCCCTTGACGTAAACGTCAACCTGCCATTAGCTTAGCGCCATGACCTTTTGCGAGCGCGCCCATGAGCAGCCAGACCTACAGCATTTCCGACCTCGCCCGCGAGCTCGACATCACCACCCGCGCCATTCGCTTTTATGAAGAGCAAGGCCTGCTCAGCCCCGAGCGCCGTGGCCAGGAACGCATTTACTCGCCCCGCGACAAGGTCAGCCTGAAACTGATCCTGCGGGGCAAGCGCATCGGTTTCTCCCTGGCTGAATGCCGCGAGCTGATCGAGCTCTACGACCCGTCCAGCGGTAACACCAAGCAACTGCACAGCATGCTGGCGAAAATCAGCGAGCGTCGGGAGCAGCTTGAACAGCAAATGCTGGACATCGAACAGATGAAACTGGAACTCGATACTGCCGAAGAACGTTGCGTGCAGGCGCTGGAGCAGACGCTCAAAAGCCAGGAATCGGTTCAGTAGTCGACGCGAATCAAGTGTGGGAGCGGGCTTGCTCGCGAAAGCGCCGGATCAGTCGACATCAGAGTTGAATGAAAAACCGCATTCGCGAGCAAGCCCGCTCCCACAGTAGATCACCACTCACCCATTACTTCAGGTGAACCCCATGCCCCTCCCCACCCACGTACGCATTGTCGAAGTCGGCCCACGCGATGGCCTGCAAAATGAAGCCCAGCCCATCAGTGTTACCGACAAGGTGCAACTGGTCGATGCGCTGACCGCAGCCGGGCTCGGCTATATAGAAGTTGGCAGTTTCGTATCGCCCAAATGGGTGCCGCAGATGGCTGGCTCCGCCGAGGTCTTCGCGCAGATCCAGCGCAAACCGGGCGTGGTCTACGGCGCGCTCGCCCCCAACCTGCGCGGTTTCGAAGATGCCCTCGCCGCCGGGGTCAAGGAAGTGGCCGTGTTCGCGGCGGCATCCGAAGCGTTTTCCCGGCGCAATATCAATTGCTCGATCAGCGAAAGCCTGGAACGCTTCGGGCCGATCATGGAGGCCGCCAGACAACATGGCGTGACCGTGCGCGGGTATGTGTCCTGTGTGCTGGGCTGCCCCTATGAAGGTAACGTCGCCCCGGAGCAGGTCGCCGTGGTCGCCCGCGAGCTCTATGCCATGGGCTGCCATGAGGTCTCGCTGGGGGACACCATCGGCACCGGCACCGCTGGCGCAACCCGCAGGATGTTTGAAGTGGTATCGAAGGATGTGCCCCGGGAGAAGCTCGCAGGGCACTTCCACGACACCTACGGCCAGGCTGTGGCCAACATCTACGCCAGCCTGCTGGAAGGCATCTCGGTGTTCGACAGCTCCATCGCCGGTCTGGGCGGCTGCCCCTATGCCAAGGGCGCCAGCGGTAACGTCGCCACCGAAGACGTGGTTTACCTGCTCAACGGCCTGGGCATCGACACCGGAATCGAGCTCGACGCCTTGATGCTCGCCGGTCAGCAGATTTGTACCGTACTGGGTCGCCCTACCGGCTCCCGCGTGGCCAAGGCCCGCAGCGCACAGTGAGTGCGCTGAGTGTGTCCGGGTGTTACCACTGTGTCTGAAACGTGGGCGCAAGCGAGTAACACGGAAACAAAATGTAGGGTTTTGCCTGAAGCGCAAAACCCTACAAATCTTCAAAGCATTGATTTTAAAGGCTTTTAAAAAGTTGGCACGCCTCCTGCTATATCTATCGCACAACAAGAATAAAAAAATTGCGGCAAACCTAATAAAAACAAGACGTAACGAATCTGACATAACAAAAACAACACGGCAGAGACGCAGCTAACAGATTTTTTTGGAGAAGATGTGCTTTTCAGGGTGCTTTTCGGAGTTACCCGCAACCGGACAGAGAATAATAAAACTACCCTCAGGTAGCTCCCGTATTGGTTGGATCGCTCAGCGAAAAAGTAGATCAGCGCTCAAAAAAATACGTTTGCTCTTGATCCCGGATGGGGATCGCCAAAAACAGCGGTAAAGGGCAACGGTTGCCAAAAACAACAACAGACCGACCCTCAATAATAAAAAAAGAGCACGCGCAACGAAAATTAAAGGGGAGCTTCGGCTCCCCTTTGTGCTGTCTGGCGTTCAGGTTTTCCTAAATCAAAACTGTGGGAGCGGGCTTGCTCGCGAATGCGGTGTTTTAGTCAATACATGTGTCGACTGATCCGACGCTTTCGCGAGCAAGCCCGCTCCCACAGGGGATTTGTGGTCAGGCTTTATTGATGCGCAACTCCTCGATACTGATCTCACGCATCCTGAATTTCTGGATCTTGCCAGTCACCGTCATCGGAAACTCCTCGACGAACTTGAAGTAGCGCGGCGTCTTGAAGTGCGCGATGCGCTCCTTGCACCAGGCTTGCAGCTCTTGCTCGGTGGCGCTGTGGCCGGGGTGGAACTTGATCCAGGCGACGATCTCTTCGCCGTAGCGCGAGCAAGGAATGCCGATCACCTGCACATCCGCAACAGCCGGGTGAGTGAAGAAAAACTCTTCCAGCTCCCGTGGGTAGATGTTCTCACCGCCACGGATGATCATGTCCTTGTTGCGCCCGGCAATGCACACGTAACCCTCGTCGTTCATGCTCGCCAGGTCACCGGTATGCATCCACCCTGCCTGATCGATGGCGTCTGCCGTGCCTTCGGGGTTGTTCCAATAGCCGAGCATCACGCTGTAACCGCGGGTGCACAGTTCGCCGATGGTGCCGCGCGGCACCAGGTTGCCCGCCTCGTCGATGATCTTGCTTTCCAGTTGCGGCTGCGTGCGGCCGACGGTGGTCACGCGCAGCTCCAGGTCGTCTGCAGGACCGGTCTGCAACGACACCGGGCTGGTTTCCGTCATGCCATAGGCAATCTGCACTTCGCTCATGTGCATTTCGCTAATGACGCGACGCATCACTTCGATGGGACAGGTTGCGCCCGCCATGATCCCGGTGCGCAGGCTCGACAGGTCGAACTGGGCACGTTGTGGTTGGTCAAGCATGGCGATGAACATGGTCGGTACGCCGTACAGCGCCGTGGCCTTTTCTTCGGCCACGGTGCCCAGGGTCAGCAGCGGATCGAATGCGTCGTTCGGGTAAATCATCGTACTGCCATGGGTGATGCAGCCAAGATTGCCCATGACCATGCCGAAACAGTGATACAGCGGCACCGGGATCACCAGACGATCGGCCGCCGTCAGGCCGAGGCTTTCGCCGACCATGTAACCGTTGTTGAGAATGTTGTAGTGACTGAGGGTCGCGCCCTTGGGGAAACCGGTGGTGCCGGAGGTGTACTGGATATTCACCGGCTGATCGAAATGCAGGCTGTCCTGGCGCTCATGCAGTTGCTCGACCGTCACGCTGCCCGCCATATCGGTCAGTTGCGACCATGGCAGGAAACCGCTCGGCGGCTGTGCATCCAGGCTGATGACGCCACGCAATTCCGGCAACCGCCCGCTCTGCAACTTGCCGATGGATTGCCCGGCCAACTCCGGCACCAGGCCTTGCAGCATCGCGTGATAGTCCGAGGACTTGAAGGCCCCGGCACACACCAGCCATTGGCAGCCGGATTGCTTCAACACGTATTCGAGTTCGGAACTGCGATACGCCGGATTGATGTTGACCAGGATCACGCCGATTTTCGCGGTGGCAATCTGGCTGATGCACCACTGCGCGCAGTTCGGTGCCCAGATACCGAGGCGGTCCCCGGCTTGCAGCCCCAGCGCCAGCAGTGCTCTGGCGTGCAGGTCCGCGGCCTCGGCCAATTGGCGCCAGGTGTAACGCAGCTGTTGATGGCGCACCACCAGCGCCTCCCCGTCCGGGTACTGCGCAACCGTGTTGTCGAATGCCTGGCCAATGGTCATCGCCAGCAAGGCTTTGTCCTGGGAACCACGGGTGTAACTGCGTTGCGGGCTTGCACTGGGTTGATCCATGACGACCCCTATTGTCTTTATTTATGGGCTACCGGCGGTCTCTTGTGGGAGCGGGCTTGCTCGCGAAAGCGGTGTATCAGACAACATGAATGTCGACTGACAGGACGCTTTCGCGAGCAAGCCCGCTCCCACAGGGTAGGTCCGCGTTCTATCTTGAACTGCCTCTACTCTCGCTCAAGTTGACGTTAACGTAAAGGGTGATTGACAGCCATTCGTCACAGGCTTACGTTAACGTAAAGGTGAGAATCCATTGACAGTCTCACCAACCGACAAAAAAGCCAAAAGGTGACCCATGAGCTATCCATCCCTGAATTTTGCCCTCGGTGAAACCATCGACATGCTGCGCGATCAGGTCCAGTCCTTCGTCGCCAAGGAGATCGCCCCGCGCGCCGCTCAGATCGACATCGACAACCTGTTCCCCGCCGACCTGTGGCGCAAATTCGGCGACATGGGCCTGCTGGGCATTACCGTGCCGGAAGAATACGGCGGTGCCGGCCTGGGTTACCTGGCCCACGTGGTGGCCATGGAAGAAATCAGCCGTGGCTCGGCTTCGGTGGCGCTGTCCTACGGCGCCCACTCCAATCTGTGCGTCAACCAGATCAACCGCAACGGCAACCACGAACAGAAATCCAAATACCTACCGAAGCTGATCAGCGGCGAGCACATCGGCGCCCTGGCCATGAGCGAGCCGAATGCCGGTTCCGACGTGGTGTCGATGAAACTGCGCGCCGACAAACGCGGCGACAAGTACGTGCTCAACGGCAGCAAGACCTGGATCACCAACGGTCCGGACGCCAACACCTACGTGATCTACGCCAAGACCGACCTGGAAAAGGGCCCCCACGGCATCACTGCGTTCATCGTCGAGCGCGACTGGAAAGGCTTCAGCCGCAGCAACAAATTCGACAAGCTCGGCATGCGCGGTTCGAACACCTGCGAGCTGTTTTTCGATGACGTCGAAGTGCCGGAAGAAAACATCCTCGGCGTGCTCAACGGCGGCGTGAAAGTGCTGATGAGCGGCCTCGACTACGAGCGCGTTGTTCTTTCAGGTGGCCCGACCGGGATCATGCAGGCGTGCATGGACCTGATCGTGCCGTACATCCACGACCGCAAGCAGTTCGGCCAAAGCATCGGCGAATTCCAGTTGATCCAGGGCAAGGTCGCCGACATGTACACCCAACTCAACGCCAGCCGCGCCTACCTGTACGCCGTGGCCCAGGCCTGCGAGCGCGGCGAAACCACGCGCAAGGACGCCGCTGGGGTGATCCTCTACAGCGCCGAACGCGCCACGCAAATGGCTCTCGACGCGATCCAGATTCTCGGCGGCAACGGCTACATCAATGAATTCCCGGCCGGTCGTCTGTTGCGTGACGCCAAGCTGTACGAAATCGGCGCTGGCACCAGTGAGATCCGTCGCATGCTGATCGGTCGCGAACTGTTCAACGAAACCCGCTAAACGGAGCTGTCCATGGCTACCCTGCATACCCAGCTCAACCCTCGTTCAGCGGAGTTCGCCACCAACAGCGCGGCGATGCTCAAGCAGGTCGACGCGTTGCATACCCTGCTCGCCCAAGTGGCGCAAGGTGGCGGCCCGAAGGCTCAGGAACGCCACACCTCGCGGGGCAAACTGCTGCCCCGTGAGCGCATCAACCGCTTGCTCGATCCGGGTTCGCCATTTTTGGAAATCAGCCAACTGGCGGCATACGAGGTGTATGGCGAGGACGTCCCCGCCGCTGGCGTGATTGCCGGGATCGGTCGTGTGGAAGGCGTCGAATGCATGATCGTCGCCAACGACGCCACCGTGAAAGGTGGCTCGTATTACCCGCTGACCGTGAAAAAACACCTGCGCGCCCAGACCATCGCCCAGCAGAATCGCCTGCCGTGCATCTATCTGGTGGATTCGGGCGGCGCCAACCTGCCGCGCCAGGATGAAGTGTTTCCGGACCGCGAGCACTTCGGGCGGATCTTCTTCAACCAGGCCAACATGAGCGCCATGGGCATTCCGCAGATTGCCGTGGTCATGGGCTCCTGCACCGCTGGCGGCGCCTATGTACCGGCGATGGCCGATGAAGCAATCATGGTCCGCGAACAGGCGACGATCTTCCTCGCCGGCCCGCCGCTGGTGAAAGCCGCGACCGGTGAGGTGGTCAGTGCCGAGGAGCTCGGCGGGGCCGATGTGCACTGCAAGATTTCCGGTGTGGCCGACCATTACGCTGAGAGCGATGAACACGCCCTGGCACTGGCCCGTCGCAGCATCGCCAACCTCAACTGGCGCAAGCAGGGCGAGGTTCAGCAGCGCACCCCCATCGCCCCGCTCTACAGCAGCGACGAGTTGTACGGCGTGGTACCGGCCGACGCCAAGCAACCCTTTGACGTGCGTGAAGTGATTGCGCGGCTGGTGGATGGTTCGGTGTTCGACGAGTTCAAGGCGCTGTTCGGAACCACGCTGGTCTGCGGTTTTGCTTACCTGCACGGTTACCCGATCGCGATCCTCGCCAACAACGGCATCCTCTTCGCTGAAGCAGCGCAGAAAGGCGCGCACTTTATCGAGCTTGCCTGTCAGCGCGGCATCCCGCTGTTGTTCCTGCAGAACATCACCGGCTTCATGGTCGGCCAGAAGTACGAGGCTGGCGGTATCGCCAAGCACGGCGCAAAACTGGTGACCGCTGTGGCCTGCGCCAAGGTGCCGAAGTTCACCGTGATCATCGGCGGCAGTTTTGGCGCCGGTAACTACGGCATGTGCGGCCGCGCCTACGATCCGCGCTTCTTGTGGATGTGGCCGAATGCGCGCATCGGCGTGATGGGTGCCGAACAGGCGGCCGGCGTGCTGGTGCAGGTCAAGCGCGAACAGGCTGAACGCGGTGGCCATGGTTTCAGCGCCGAGCAGGAAGCCGATATCAAGCAGCCGATCCTCGACCAGTACGAAGAACAGGGTCACCCCTACTATTCCAGCGCGCGCCTGTGGGACGACGGTGTCATCGACCCGGCCCAGACCCGCGACGTACTGGCCCTGGCCTTGTCCGCGTCGTTGAACGCGCCAATCGAACCGAGCCGCTTCGGCGTGTTCCGGATGTGATTTTCTGTGGGAGCGGGCTTGCTCGCGAAGGATTCACCGCGGTTCATCTGATGCACCGCGTTATCGTTCTTCGCGAGCAAGCCCGCTCCCACAAGGACCGTGGAGACGGACGAACATGAGCGACTTCAACACCCTCGAACTGCTGACCGACCCCCGTGGTTTTGCCACGCTGTGGCTCAGCCGTGAAGAAAAGAACAACGCCTTCAATGCCGAAATGATCCGCGAGCTGATCCTCGCCCTCGACAAAGTCGCGAGCGATGCCAGCCTGCGGTTTCTGATCGTGCGCGGTCGCGGCAAGCATTTCAGCGCCGGCGCCGACCTGGCCTGGATGCAGCAATCGGCCGAGCTCGATTACGCCACCAACCTCGATGACGCCCGGGAACTGGCGGAGTTGATGTACAACCTGGCCAAACTGAAAGTCCCGACCCTGGCGGTGGTGCAAGGCGCAGCCTTCGGTGGCGCGCTGGGCCTGATCAGTTGCTGCGACATGGCCATCGGCGCCGATGACGCGCAGTTCTGCCTGTCGGAAGTGCGCATCGGCCTGGCGCCGGCGGTGATCAGCCCGTTCGTGGTGCAAGCCATCGGCGAGCGCGCGACCCGTCGCTATGCCTTGACCGCTGAGCGCTTCGGCGGGCAACGGGCACGGGAAATCGGTTTGTTGTCGGAGAGCTATGCAAGTGCCGAGCTGGAACAGAAAATCGAGCAGTGGATCGACAATCTGCTGCTCAACAGTCCGGCCGCGATGCGCGCCAGCAAGGACCTGTTGCGCGAAGTCGGCGACGGCTCACTGACCCCGGCATTGCGCCGCTACACCGAAAATGCCATCGCCCGCATCCGCGTCAGCCCCGAAGGCCAGGAAGGCCTGCGCGCCTTCCTGCAAAAACGTCCGCCGAACTGGCAAGCACAAACCACCAAGGAGCCCCGTTGATGAGCGCACCTGTCCTCACCACCCTGCTGGTGGCCAACCGTGGCGAAATCGCTTGCCGGGTGATGCGTACCGCCAAGGCCCTGGGCCTGACCACCGTGGCCGTGCACAGCGCCACCGACCGTGACGCCCGGCACAGCCGCGAAGCTGACATTCGGGTCGACCTCGGTGGCAGCAAAGCCGCCGACAGCTATCTGCAGATCGACAAACTGATCGCCGCCGCCAAGGCCAGCGGCGCCCAGGCGATTCACCCCGGCTATGGCTTTTTGTCGGAGAACGCCGGGTTCGCCCGCGCCATCGAAAACGCCGGCATGATATTCCTCGGCCCGCCCGCCTCGGCCATCGACGCCATGGGCAGCAAATCCGCCGCCAAAGCCTTGATGGAAACCGCTGGCGTGCCGCTGGTGCCCGGTTATCACGGCGAAGCCCAGGACCTGGAAACCTTCCGCACCGCCTGCGAACGCATCGGCTACCCGGTGCTGCTCAAGGCCACCGCGGGTGGCGGTGGCAAAGGCATGAAAGTGGTCGAGGACGTCAGCCAACTGGCCGAAGCCCTGGCCTCGGCCCAGCGTGAGGCGCAATCGTCGTTCGGCGACTCGCGGATGCTGGTGGAAAAATACCTGCTCAAACCACGTCACGTGGAAATCCAGGTGTTCGCCGACCAGCACGGCAACTGCCTGTACCTCAACGAACGCGACTGCTCGATTCAGCGCCGCCACCAGAAAGTCGTCGAAGAAGCTCCGGCGCCAGGCCTGAGCCCGGAGTTGCGGCGCGCCATGGGTGAGGCCGCCGTGCGTTCGGCGCAGGCCATCGGTTATGTCGGCGCCGGCACCGTGGAATTTCTGCTGGATGCGCGCGGCGAATTCTTCTTCATGGAGATGAACACCCGTCTGCAAGTGGAACACCCGGTGACCGAAGCCATCACCGGCCTCGACCTGGTGGCCTGGCAGATTCGCGTGGCACGGGGCGAAGCGTTGCCGATGACTCAGGACCAGGTGCCGCTGGTGGGTCACGCGATCGAAGTACGACTGTATGCCGAAGACCCGGGCAATGATTTCCTGCCGGCGACCGGTCGTCTGGAGCTGTATCGCGAATCCGCCCAAGGGCCGGGGCGTCGAGTGGACAGTGGCGTTGAAGAAGGCGACGAGATCTCGCCGTTCTACGACCCGATGCTCGGCAAGTTGATTGCCTGGGGTGAAGATCGTGAACAGGCGCGTTTGCGCCTGCTGAGCATGCTCGACGAATTCGCCATTGGCGGGTTGAAGACCAACATCAATTTCCTGCGGCGCATCATCGGTCACCCGGCGTTTGCCGCTGCCGAACTGGATACCGGCTTCATTCCGCGCTATCAGGAGCAGTTGCTGCCGGCCCCTGCGGAACTCAGCGATGATTTCTGGCAAGCCGCCGCCCAGGCGTTTGCCCAGAGCCAGCCGCCTGCCACCCGATCCGATGACCCGAGTTCGCCATGGGCGGCAGGTAACGGGCTGCGCGCTGGATTGCCGAGAGAAATCACCCTTCACTTGAGCTGTGAAGGCCAGGACCGGGCTCTGACCCTGGGCGACATCAATGCCCACAGCGCTCTGCTCAAGGGCGAGCATCTGCTGACCGAGCAGGCTGGTGTGCGCCGTCAACACCGCGCGATACGCCGTGGCGAACATGTGTATTTGCAGTGGGATGGCGAGTTGCACCGCATCGAGGCTTACGACCCGATCAGCGCCGTCGAGGCCAGCCACAGCCATCACGGCGGACTGACCGCCCCCATGAACGGCAGCATCGTCCGCGTGCTGGTGGAGGCCGGGCAATCGGTCGAAGCCGGGGCGCAATTGGTGGTACTTGAAGCGATGAAGATGGAGCACAGCATCCGCGCGCCCCATGCCGGGGTGATCAAGGCGCTGTATTGCCAGGAAGGCGAGATGGTCAGCGAAGGCAGTGCGCTGGTCGAACTGGAAGAAGCGTGAAATGAAGATCGGTCCTACGCATCGCGAGGACCGATCCGATCAGAACCTGGCTGTTGCCTGAACCACTACACCGATGATTCGACATTCTTCGGTGTACAAGGCTTTCGGATACGTCGGATTGAGCGGGACCAGATAACGCTGCCCGCCCTCTTCGATGAGCTTGCGGAACGTGGCTTCGGTGCTGTCCGGCCACTGGGCAATGACCAGTTTGCCAGGCTCGGCGTCCACCGCCGGGTCCACCAGGATCAGCATGCCTTCCGGGATGCTGATGCCACTGGGTGCGGTCATCGCATCACCTGCCACTCTCAACCAGAATGCCGGCCCCCGGGCGTGGTAATCGGACAGTTCAAAGTGCCCTTTTCCGTACGCCGGGACCTCGCCGTCGCGCACTTCGGCAGGTTCGCGCCAGTCACTGACCGGGTAGCGAAAGTACGGGTTGTACTTCTGTGTCAGGGGGATTTCGTCATCCGTTGACGCCTGCGGTTCCCGGATCACCAGCGCCACTTCGAGAAACTCGAGGCCCAGCGCCCGCAGCACACGGTTCATGTCTTCGATGCCGGGTTCGCGACGTTTATTGAGCCAGTGGCCAATGCCGCCCTGGGACATCCCGAGGCGCTCGGCGAGTATCTCTTGAGTGATTTTGAGTTCACTCATCTTGGCCTTGACCAATTCAATCCATTTATCCATGTGCGGCACGATACGTGGGCGACTCCGGCCAGCAAAACACAAAATGTAGTATTTAAATTATCGTCACAAATACAGTTCGTATTAGGATCGATTCACGGATCTGAATCTAACACGGAGCTTGCCATCACCATGAACCAACCCACCAATGACCTGCCGGACATGCAAATCGACACCACTTTCACTTCGCCCCTGGGCTCAGCGGCGGCACAACGCGCGCTGGACTATTACTTGAAACCAGCTATTTCGGAGGAAGTGGCCGAGCCGCGTTTTTTTGATGTGAACCGCAATATCAGCGGCGAAGAGGCGCTGGTCCATGCTTTGGACCTGTTGCGCTGTGCTGCCGCCACTGCGTACGAGTCAGCCAATCACCTGCAAGGCGCAAATCGCGACCTGGCGTTTTCGACGGTGCACATGATCGACATGGCCAAGGCGATGGTCGATCGATCACTGGAGAAGTATGAAAACGGTTGAGGTAAGAAGGCAAATCGAGAGGACAGGAAAGAATTTTCCTGTCGGGCAGGTAAAAACGCTTGACCCGCAAACGAGAATGATTATTATTGCACCAACTGATCGCGAGATCAGTCGATGGACCAGGTGACCTTAGGTCGGTCTCCCGGACTATCTCCTCATCAGGCTAATCACGGTTTTTGACCCGGCTTTTTGCCGGGTCTTTTTTTGCCAGTTTTCTGGCTTTGGCTTCAGGCTAATGAAGTCTTTGGGTGCCGCAAATTCGATGGCGCGGATGATATCAAAAGAATGCCGGTTGGCAAGAGAAGCCCGGCATCATGGGTTGAAACCAGCGACAGATAGCACTTGAGAATCAATCGCACAGTCTCTAAGCTGCGACGGCGTCAAGGAGGACGCCCCCCACCTCTGCATCCCGCAATTTCCCTCGGTTTCACCCCACTCTTGCGTGTAAAGTAGCCGCCATAAAAAATCATATTCAGGATCCGATTATGGCCGTGGCTAAATCCTCTTTCGACATCAGTGCCAACTTCGACAGCGGCAACATCCAAGTCATCGACATCAGCGATCCGCTCAAACCGCTTCTGGCCATTCGCCCGGACACCCGCAGTGCCCATTTCCAGTGGTTCCACTTCAAGGCCAGCGGCCTGCATGTCGGCCAGGAGCACTGGTTTCGCCTGAACAATGCCAGCCAATCCTCCTATAACAAGGCCTGGACCGGTTATCAGGCGGTGGCGTCCTACGATCACGTCAACTGGTTCCGCGTACCCACCATTTTCGAAGGCGACTGCCTGCGTTTCAGCCTCGAAGCCGAGCAGACCCATGCCTGGTTCGCCTACTTCGAACCCTACAGCCGTGGTCGCCACGACTGGCTGATCGAGCAGGCGCTGACCAAGGCCGGCACCGAACTGCTGGCCACCGGCAAGAGTGTCGAAGGTCGCGACATCCAGTTACTGCGCAAAGGTACCGGCGCCGAAGGCCAGCGCAAAGTGTGGATCATCGCCCAGCAACATCCGGGCGAGCACATGGCCGAGTGGTTCATGGAAGGCGTGATCGAGCGCTTGGAAAAGCACGACGACCCGGTGCTGAACAAACTGCTGGCCAGCGCCGACCTGTACCTGGTGCCGAACATGAACCCGGATGGCGCTTTCCACGGGCACCTGCGCACCAACGCCATGGGCCAGGACCTGAACCGCGCCTGGCAGAACGCCAGCCAGGAAATCAGCCCGGAAGTCTTTTTCGTACAGCAGCAGATGGAAAAGTACGGCGTCGATATGTTCCTCGACGCTCACGGTGATGAGGAAATTCCTCACGTGTTCACCGCCGGTTGCGAAGGTAATCCAGGCTACACGCCACGGATCGAAAAGCTTGAAGAGCACTTCCGCAGCCACCTGAAGCACACCACCAAAGACTTCCAGACCAAGTACGGCTACACCCGCGACGAACCGGGCCAGGCCAACATGACGCTGGCCTGCAACAGTGTGGGTCAGAAATATGACTGCCTGTCGTTGACCCTGGAAATGCCGTTCAAGGATCACGACGATCATCCAAATCCGTTGACCGGGTGGTCGGGCAAGCGGTCGAAGCAGTTGGGCAAGGATGTACTCACTACCATTGCGGATATGGTCGATACCCTGCGCTGATCATCCTTCAAAATCAAAAGATCGCTACCTGCCGCAGGCTGCGATCTTTTTCTCCATTGCAACTAGCCGCGATCCTTACCCCGCAACATGCTGTCCAGCACCACATCGCGGCGCACCCAGCCGTGAAACAACGCGGCCGCCAAATGCAGCAATACGGTCAGAAACAGCAAATACGCCAGATACCCATGCGCCTTGCGCAAAAACGCAAACACCTGTGCATTGGCCGGCACAATCGACGGTAATTGCAGCGAGCTGCTGAGCATCACCGGTTCGCCAGAGGCCGAAATCATCGCCCAGCCCAGCAGCGGCAAAACCAGCATCAATACATACAACAAGACATGCGAGGCCTTGGCCGCGAGTACTTGCACACCCGGCATGTCCGCCGGCAGAGGTGGTTGCGTGGTGGAGAAACGCACCACCAGGCGCACGATCACCAACAGCAAGATCGCGACGCCCAAGGGTTTGTGCAGATGAATCAGCCATTCATGCCGTTCGGACACCGAGGCGACCATACCCGCGCCGATAAACAGCATGGCGATAATCATCAGCGCCATCAGCCAGTGCAGCAGGCGCGCCAGTGGGGCGAAGTGGTTCGGTTGAGTGCTCATTGCTGGGCCTCCTGTTTGGCGGCGGGCAACTGGCTGACTTCGCTGGTGCGACGCAGGTAGGAATTGGCGTAACCGGCTGAACGAGCGGCGAGCAGCGGGTCTTCGGAACCTTCGATCCCTGCAGGCAACACCAGCGGATCGTAATTGATGTCACGGCATTCGCCGTTGAGTTGCGGCTGAGTCTTTTCAAGCACCAGAGTGCCAGCATTCAACACCTTGCGCCCTTCGGGCCATGCCTTGCTGGCGTCGTTGACCGGATCGCCCGGGTTGGCCAGGGTAATGTTCAACTGCCAGCGCAACGGGCCCGCGGCGATTCGCTGAACCAGGTCTTTCTCCAGAAAATCACTGCCCTCTGGCGCCGTGGCCCCGGGTGCGTCCTGGGCCAGTGGCACCATGTTCCAGCGCACGGCCTGGCGTTGACCGGCGGCGTTGACCAGGTAGAACGCATTGACGCTGTTGTAGTTTTCGGTCACGTAACTGGCCGACGGCTTGGCGGTCTTGATCCAGGCCAGGAACGGTGCGGCTTCCGGGTGCGAAGCAAAAAACGCCGGTACCGCCTTGGGGTCCGGTTTGCCGGTGGCCGGGTCTGGCGACTGGGCTTTTTGCAATTGATAGAACGCCTCGGGCGTGCCCACCGGGAACACCGGCATGCTGTTCATCCCGGTGCGCCACTGCTGGCCGTTGGCCTGAGTGAAGCGCAAGGCCATGCTGCGGATCGGCACGGCACTGTCCGGCGCGTAAGGGTTGCCGGACCCCAAGGCGAAACGCCCCACCACCGGTGTCCGTGCTTCGTTGAACACCTGGGCGGTGGAATAGCTGCGCGCATCAAGGCTGCTCTCGAAATGCCCGATCACGCACACACCTTTGGAATGGTTGCGACGGAAACCCGGATGCACGCCATTGTTGGTTTCCAGCACGTTGATCAGTTTCTTCGGGGTCAAGCGCTGTGGGTCAAAGGTGCCGTTGACGTAGGCAAACGCCCCAGCCACGGCGGCAACGAGCACGGCGATGCCAGCCAAACGCAACGTCAGGCTCGCCGCACTCAAGGGTGGCCGGGTTGGCGGTGATGATCGATCTACCATGAAAGACTCCAGGGCCATCGGCCACAAATGAGAAGAATCAAGCAGACGAACCGCACGCAGGTTTATTCCCACGCGCGGTTTTTATTTTTTCTGACGTGGAATAACCTCGAATGCCGGGCGTCTTCCTGGTCCACAGTCCAGCGTAGTGACTAGCCAGAACTTCATGAACGATATCGACGAACAACTCAGAGAAATCATTCCCGGAATGCGGCGGTTTGCCGTGTCGTTGACGCGCAACACCAGCAGCGCTGACGACCTGGTGCAGGCGAGCCTGGAGCGGGCATTGTCGAGTTGGAGCGGTAAACGCGCCGAGGGCGACTTGCGCGCCTGGCTGTTCTCGATTGTCTATCGGCAGTTTCTCGATGCGCACCGCCGCTCCCGGCGCTATGCGCGCATGCTCGAGTTCTTCACCGGGCGTGACGATGCCCAGCCCTCGGTGGAGCGCACCGTTATCGCTCAATCGACCCTCAGCGCTTTCGATCAACTGCCCACCGAGCAACGCGCGCTGCTGCTCTGGGTGTCGGTGGAAGGCCTGAGCTACAAAGAGGTCGCCGGGATTCTCGACGTACCCACCGGCACCGTGATGTCCCGCCTGTCCCGGGCTCGCCAGGCCCTGCGCCAACTCAGCGATGGCGAAATCAACCGCCCATCCCTGCGGAGACTCAAATGATCAGCATGCCCCCCAGCGAGCGTGACCTGCACGCTTACGTCGACCACCAACTGAGCGACGCCGACCGACGCCTGGTGGAGACTTTTCTCGCCAGCAATGCGGAAACTGCCGCACAGGTACGCGCCTGGCAGCAAGATGCCCAGCAACTGCGCGCAGCCCTGAGTGGCGCATTGCAGCAACCGGCCAACCCGGCTCTCGATCCGGCCATGATTCGCCAGCGCCTCAAACGCCAATCGCGGCGACACCTGGCCAGCGCAGCGGTGTTGTTGATCGCCGTGAGCATCGGCGGTTTCAGCGGCTGGCAGGCACGGGAAATGACCTTCGTCAGCACTCAGCTGCCGATGACCGATGCCCTGCAGGCCTATCGTCTGATCGCTCAGCAAGGGATCTTGCCGGCCGACTACAAGGCTGGCGATGACGGGGATATGCAGGGCTGGCTCGACCGCTATTTCACCCAGGCCAATCGCTTGCCGGACTTGTCTGGTGCAGGCTTCAAGCCGGCCAGCGGACGCTTGCTCAGCACCGAACAAGGGCCGGCGGCGATGGTGGTGTATGAAAACCAGGGCGGGCAGAAAATCAGTTTCTACGTGCGCCCGCCTGGACCGAAAAACTTCATGCTGCCAAGAGGCAGTCGCAGCGATGGCGGCTTGCAGGCCGAGTACTGGTCCGGAAGTGGCTACAACTATGCGATGGTCAGCCCGGCGGATACGCCGGCGGCGCGGATGCTCAAACAGACCGTACAGTTCTGATCACACCACCCGCCCACTGTGGGAGCGAGCTTGCTCGCGATGACGGCCTGACCGTCACTGAGATGCTGCCTGACAGACCGCTATCGCGAGCAAGCCCGCTCCCACAGGGGATTTGTGAGGTCATGTAAATCTTACCCTTGCCCAAACACCTGCGAAGGCCGGCGCAGTAGCGGGTCGAACGGATTGATCCGCGGCCCGATCAGCGCCGCTTCGCGCTTGAGCATGTCCACCACCGTCGGCAGGCGATCCGGGCCCAATCGGTCACTCACGGTCGCCACACTCAACGCCGCCACCGCGCGACCTTCACGATCGAGAATCGGCACGGCCACCCCGGCCATGCCCTGCAGCACGCCGGTATTGCGCCCGGCGTAACCCAGGGCGCGCACGTTGTCGACTTCCGAGCGCAGGAACACCTCGTCATACAGGTGGAAGTCTTTCAGGCGCGGCAAGTTGTAATGGATGACGGTGTCGCGCTCCTCCTCCGGCAGGAACGCCAGAATCGCCAGGCTGCCCTGCCCCACGCCAAGCGCTACACGCCCGCCGATATCCCCGGTAAAGGTGCGGATCGGGAACGGCCCTTCGCTGCGGTCCAGACAGATCGCATCAAAGCCGCAGCGTGCCAGCAAAAACAACGAATCACCCAGCGACGCCGAGAGTCTCAGCAGCGCCGGCCGCGCCAGTTCGCGCAAGTTTCCGGTGTTGCCCGCACGAGCCGCCAGAGCGAAAAAGTCCAGGCTCAGGCGATAGCGTTTACTGCGCGCATCCTGCTCGACCATGCCCTCGTCCATCAAGCTGCGCAGCAACCGGTGCGTGGTCGGTTGCGATAAACCGATGCGCTGCGCCAGTTGCGTCACCCGCTCGCCGCCCTCGACGGTATCACCCAGTGTTCGCAGTACCGCAAACAATCTTGAGACGGCGCCAACACCGACTTCATTTCTGCTTTCATTCCGCTCAATGGAATCTTGCATCTTATTTTCCGATTATTAATTTACTGATCGAATAAAACTTAAAATAGTCATCGCCTCAGTGAAATAGGCCATTGAGCCCATCCTAGTCTTCGTCCTACTCTGCGTCCAGACAGGGGCGATTCGAACAACAGCGGCAGCCGACTCAAGTCGAGCGCCACGCACCCCGGCAACATCTTTTCGTATCTGCCCATACAAAAAAGCGCGCCTTTGGGTGACGCATAACAATCTCAGGTGGAGCGCAGTCATGGCTTTTGTGCAACTTGAAAAACTCTGCAAACGCTACGGCGAAATCGACGCCGTCGTCGCCACCGACCTCTCGGTCGAGAAAGGTGAATTCGTGTCCTTGCTCGGCCCCTCGGGGTGCGGCAAGACCACCACCCTGCAAATGATTGCCGGTTTCGTCGAAGTCACCAGCGGGCGCATCGTGCTCGATGGCCGCGACATCACCCACGCCAAACCCGCCAGCCGCGGGTTGGGGGTGGTGTTCCAGAGCTACGCGCTGTTCCCGCACATGACCGTCAAGGACAACGTCGCCTTCGGCCTGCGCATGCGCAAAGTGCCGAACGCCGATATCCAGCAGCGAGTCGACCGGGTACTGAAACTGGTGCGTCTGAATCAGCACGCCGAGCGTTACCCGCGGGAGCTTTCCGGTGGTCAGCGCCAGCGCGTCGCCCTGGCCCGCGCCCTGGTGATTCAGCCGCCGGTGCTTTTGCTGGATGAACCACTGTCCAATCTCGACGCCAATCTGCGCGAAGAGATGCAGTTCGAGATCCGCCGCATCCAGCGCGAAGTTGCAATCACCACGCTGATGGTCACCCACGACCAGTCGGAAGCGCTGTCCATCAGCGACCGTGTCGTGGTGATGCAGGCCGGGCGCATCACCCAGATCGACGCGCCCTACACCCTCTACGAACACCCGCGCACCGAGTTCATATCCGGATTCGTCGGCAAGGCCAATCTGCTGCCCGGCGAGCGCAATGGTGCCGGTATGGTTCAGGTATGCAGTGTTGGCAATGGCGATCTGACCCTGAGCCTGCGGCCGGAAAAAATCGATCTGCGCGATGCTGGCCACGGTCGTTTGCAAGGCAAGATCGTCAGTCGGTTTTTCCTCGGCAGCCAATGGCTGTACGGCGTCGGGACAAGCCTGGGCGAACTCTGCGTGGTGCGCCGCAACGATGGCTCGGCGCCGTTGAACGAAGGCACTGCAGTCGGTCTTGACTGGGACACGGCGCTGCTGCGAGTGCTGAGTGTCGACGAGGTGCCAGCATGAGTACGCTCACCGCCACCCGCCAGGGGTATTGGCTGTCTGCGCCGGCCCTGGCCTTGTACCTCAGTTTGCTGGTCATCCCGCTGGGATTGACCCTGGTGCTGTCATTCAACGTCTTCGACTACAACTCGGGGATCAACGGCGACGCCTACACCGTCGAGCACTACAGCAACCTGCTGGGCGATCCGTATTTCTACGAGATCTTTCTGCGCACCTTGTGGATCAGCGCCCTGACCACTTTGCTCTGCGTGCTGATCGGCGTACCCGAGGCCTACATCCTCAGTCGCATGGGCACCCCCTGGCGCTCGATTTTCCTGATTCTGATCCTCACTCCGCTGCTGATTTCGGTGGTGGTGCGCGCCTTCGGCTGGAGCCTGTTGCTCGGCGCCGACGGCTTGGTCAACCAGACCCTGCAAGCCCTCGGCGGCTCACCGATGAAGCTGCTCTACACGCCGTTCGCTGTGGTGATTGCGCTGGTCCACGTGATGCTGCCGTTCATGATCATTCCGGTCTGGACCTCGCTGCAGAAACTCGACCCCGCCGCCGAACAAGCCGCGCTGTCGCTGGGCGCCAGTCACTTCACGGTGATTCGCCAGGTCGTGCTGCCACAGGTCATGCCGGGTGTGTTGTCCGGCACATTGATCGTGTTTGGCCTGGCCGCCAGTTCTTTCGCGATCCCCGGCCTGCTCGGCGGTCGTCGGCTGAAGATGGTTGCCACGCTGATCTACGACCAGTACCTGTCGGAACTCAATTGGCCCATGGGCGCGGCCATTGCCGTGGCTCTGCTGCTCATCAACCTGCTGATCATGCTGTCGTGGAATCGCATGATCGAAGGCCGCTACAAGAAGTCATTGGGATAATTCGTCATGTCCAGGAACGGTCCTTTCGCCCTGCTGTTTCATACCCTGGTGGTGTTGTTCATGATGGCGCCGCTGGTGGTGGTTTGCCTCGTGGCCTTCACCCCGGAAAATACCCTGAGCCTGCCAACCACGGAGTTCTCTCTACGCTGGTTTCGCGCGGTGTTCGAACGTGCCGATTTTGTCGATGCGTTCTACAACAGCCTGATCCTGGCGTTCAGTGCCGCCACCCTGGCGACGCTGATTGCGGTGCCCGCCGCGCTGGCGATCACTAGATTCGAGTTTCCCGGTCGGGACTTCCTCAACGGCCTGTTTCTGTCGCCGATCATCATTCCGCACCTGGTACTCGGTGTGGCGTTGCTGCGCCTGTTTGCGTTGCTGGGTGTCAATGGCAGCTTCGCCTGGCTGATCTTCGCCCACGTGCTGGTGATTACACCGTATGTGCTGCGTCTGGTGCTGGCCTCGGCCATTGGCCTGGATCGCAGCGCCGAACACGCCGCGCAATCCTTGGGTGCCGGGCGCTTCACGCTGTTCCGCCAGATCACCCTGCCGATGATTCTGCCGGGGGTGGCCGGTGGCTGGTTGCTGGCGTTCATCAACAGTTTCGACGAAGTCACGCTGTCGATTTTCGTCACCTCGCCGGCCACACAAACCCTGCCGGTGCGCATGTACGTGTACGCCACTGAATCCATCGATCCGATGATGGCGGCGGTGTCGGCACTGGTGATTGCGCTGACCGCGCTGACGATGATTCTGCTTGATCGGGTCTACGGCCTGGATCGGGTTCTGGTGGGTAAACAATGAGGGCGCCATGGCTCTGCTGAAACGACTGGCCGAGGCTGACCGCCCGGCCCTGGACTTTACCCTCGACGGCCATCCCGCCAGCGGTTTGCTCGGCGATACCGTGCTGACCGCCGTGCTGACTTGTAGCGAACATCTGCGCGGCAGCGACTTCAGCGCCGAACCCCGCGCCGGCTTCTGCCTGATGGGGGCCTGTCAGGATTGCTGGGTGCGACTGGGCGATGGCCGCCGGGTGCGCGCCTGCTCGACGCTGCTCGAAGCCGGGCAGCAGGTTTGCCGCGAACCGGGGCGATCGTTATGAATGAACATTCCATCTGCAGAAACCGAATCCCTTGTGGGAGTATGAAGCCTGTGTTCATCGTCGGTGCCGGTCCGGCGGGCATTCGTGCGGCACAAACGCTGGTTGCCCATGGCGTGCGTCCGGTGCTGCTGGACGAAGCCGCACGCGGCGGCGGGCAGATTTATCGGCGTCAACCGGCCAACTTCAAACGTTCGCCGGTCAAGCTGTATGGCTTCGAAGCACGCAAAGCCAATGCGCTGCACAAGACAATCGACGCACTGCGCGAACAAATCGATTACCGCCCCGAAACCCTGGTGTGGAATGCCGAAGACGGCGCCCTCGACACCTTGCAGAACGGCCGCGCCGCACGCTTGGAGTTCTCCCGGGTGATCGTCGCCACCGGCGCCACCGACCGGATTCTGCCCGTACCGGGCTGGACATTACCGGGGGTCTACAGCCTCGGCGCGGCGCAAATCGCCTTGAAGTTCCAGGGCTGCGCCATCGGCGAACGCGTGGTGTTCGCCGGCAGCGGCCCGCTGCTGTACCTGGTCGCCTATCAATACGCCAAGGCTGGGGCCAACGTGGTCGCGGTGCTCGACAGCTCACCCTTCAGCGCACAGGCCCGAGCCCTGCCCGGTCTGCTGGCGCAACCGTCCACGTTGGCCAAAGGCATTTATTACCGCAGTTGGCTGACCGCGCACGGCATCCCTGTGCATCAAGGTGCGACCCTGGCAACCATCGACGGCGAGCAACGCGTGCAATCGCTGCGCTGGTCCAACACCAAGGGCAAACACTCACTCGACTGCGACGCGGTGGCCTTCGCTCACGGCCTGCGCAGTGAAACCCAACTGGCCGATCTGCTCGGCTGCGGATTCGCCTGGAACCCGCTCAATCGCGCCTGGTTACCGCAGCGTGACCGTGCGGGCCGCAGCAGTGTCGCCGAGGTTTATCTGGCGGGCGACGGCGCCGGCATCATGGGTGCGGACGCGGCGGAAATGGCCGGTGAGCGCGCCGCATTGGCGGTGCTCGAAGACATGGGTCATCGGATTCCGGCGCAGCGCCCTGCCCAGTTGGAACAGCGCCTGGAACGCATTGGCGAATTTCGCCAGGGTCTCGAACGCGCCTTTACATTTCCCGACAACTGGGCCGCTGGTCTCGCCGATGACGTGATGGTCTGTCGCTGTGAAGAAGTACGCGCCGGGGATATTCGCGACGTGGTGCGCGAAGGTCATTGGGAAATCAACCGGGTAAAGGCTCATTGTCGTGTCGGCATGGGGCGTTGCCAGGGGCGGATGTGCGGTGCCGCAGCAGCAGAAATCATTGCCTGCCAGAGCCAGCGCGCTCTGTCCGATATCGGCCGGTTGCGCGCCCAGGCACCGATCAAACCGCTGCCGTTTGGCCTGGAGATCGAGCTGTGAACGAAGTCGATGCAGTCATCATTGGCGGTGGCATTGTCGGTGCAAGCGCCGCCCTGTTTCTCAGTCGGGCCGGCCAGCGCGTGGCGCTGCTGGAACGGGATTTTTGCGGCTCACATTCCAGCGGCGTGAACTACGGCGGCGTACGGCGTCAGGGTCGTCCCCTGGCGCAATTGCCGCTGTCGCAAAAGGCCCATGAAATCTGGGCGCAGTTGCCACAACTGATCGGCATCGACGGCGAATACCAGCGTAGCGGTCACCTCAAACTGGCCCGCAGCCTCAACGATCTGCAAGCCCTGCAGGACTACGCCGATAGCAGTCGGGGGTTCGGTCTCGATCTGCAAGTGCTCGACCGAACCGAATTGCGCGCACGTTTTCCGTGGGTTGGAGACGTGGCGACAGGCGCGTCCTATTGCCCGGACGATGGCCACGCCAACCCGCGGCTGGTGTCTCCGGCGTTCGCTCGGGCGGCGCGGCAACAGGGCGCACAGGTTTACGAACAATGCGCGGTGAGCGCTGTAGAACATGACGGGCAAGGATTTCGTGTGCTTACGCAAACCGGCCAGGAATGGCGTGCACCCTGGCTGTTGAACTGCGCGGGAGCCTGGGCCGGCAGCCTGGCCACGCAGTTCGGCGAACCGGTGCCGATGCATTCGGGTCATCCGGCGATGCTGGTCACCGAACCGTTGCCGCTGGTGATGGATGCCAGCACCGGCGTCGAGGGCGGTGGCATTTATGCCCGTCAGGTTACCCGGGGAAATTGCGTACTGGGCGGCGGCCAGGGCTTTGCCCTCGACGAGATCCGCGCCCGCCCCGGTCAAGGCGCAGTGCTGGAAATACTCCGCCAGGCCGTCGAGCTCTACCCGTTTCTGCAAGGTGCCCAGGCAATTCGTACCTGGAGCGGCACCGAAGGATATCTGCCCGATCGCCAACCGGTGATCGGCCACAGTGGTACCCAACCCGGTCTGTTGCACGCGTTCGGCTTTGCCGGCGCCGGTTTCCAGATCGGTCCCGCGGTGGGCCAGGCGCTCACCGAAATCATCTGTAGCGGCGCGTCAAAGACGTCGCTGGATGCGTTTTCCATCACCCGGTTTCACTCCATCTCCGTAGCTTGATAGAGGAAGGTCGCGCCAATGAATAATGTCAAACGCAGTGCACTGCTCGGTTTCTCTTGGCTCAGTTTTTCTTGCGTGGGCACCCTGCTCACGGTCACTCAGGCCCAGGCCGAGCCGACACTTTATCTGGGCATGAACGGCGGGACCATGGAACGGCTCTATGCCGACAAGGTGCTGCCGGCTTTCGAGAAGGCCAACAACGTCAAAGTGGTGATCGTGCCGGGCACCTCCGCCGATATCCTGGCCAAGGTCCAGGCCAGCAAGGGCAACCCGCAGATGCACGTGATGTTCCTCGACGACGGCATCATGTACCGCGCGATCTCCATGGGCCTGTGCGACAAACTCGAAGACAGCCCGACGCTGGAACAGATTCCGGCCAAGGGACGGATCAAGGACCAGGCCGTGGCGGTCAGCCTCGGGGTCACCGGGCTGGCATACAACACCCGGCTGTTCAAAGAAAAAGGCTGGAGCGCGCCAACCTCGTGGATGGACATGGCCGACCCGCGCTTCAAGGACAAACTAGTGTTCCAGTCGATGGCCTCTTCGACGTTCGGCTTGCACGGTTTCCTGATGTTCAACCGGATCCAGGGCGGCACTGAAACCAATGTCGACCCTGGTTTCAAGGCCTGGCCGAACACCGTCGGGCGTAACGTGCTGGAATACATTCCGAGCTCGGCGAAGATCTCCGAAATGCTTCAGACCGACGAAGCGGCGCTGTTCCCGTTGACGCCGACCCAGGTGACGGCTCTGAAGCTCAAGGGCATGCCAGTGGAATATGCACAGCCGAAGGAAGGCGCCGTGGTGCTCAACGTCGCCGAATGCGCAATCGCCAACAACACGCAACCGGAGCTGGCGCAAAAACTTGCCGCCTTCTTGCTGACCCCCGAAGCCCAGGCCGTCGCACTCGAGGATGGCGACCAGATTCCGTCCAACCCCAACACCCCGACCACCGAGCGAACCCATGGTCAGGTCGAAGCCATGAAACAGTACCTTAATACGGCGATTGCCGTGGATTGGGATCAGGTCAACGAACAGCGTCCGGCATGGAGTGCACGGTGGAACCGCAGTATCGAGCGCTAGGTCACTCGCCAGGCGCAGTGGTCTGGACATTGGCATAACCTTGTGGGAGCGAGCTTGCTCCGGGCGGCGTTCCGACGATAGCGGTGTGTCATTCAACATCGATATTGACTGACCTGACGCATTCGTCGGAACGCCGCCCGGAGCAAGCCCGCTCCCACAGGTTTCGCGGTGTTCCTTTGGAACCCAGTGACGTTAGCCCAGAATATGCCGACACAGCTGGAAGCAGATTCCCCGCTCTGGTTACACTATGCCGCCGCAGCTCGGAGAGCCTGCCCGCACACCAGAGGTGATATCCCAGTGGCCGTTCGCCTGCCCAACCGTTCGCCAATCAAATCGCGCTGGCAAACGTTGCGTCGCCTTCTCGGCAAGGCACCTCCTGCTGGCAGCGCCGCGGCAGGCCAAGTCATCCACGACTACTTTCGCCATCAGGCTCATGCCCAGGGCTACACCCTCAGTCACAGCCAACAGCGGGTGATCGACTGCATGGCCCGGCATGCCTGCATGCTGATGGGCGCTGCGGCGAAACCCCTTCCGGGTCTTTACCTGCATGGCGCCGTGGGGCGCGGAAAAAGCTGGCTGCTCGACGGTTTTTTCCGGGCCATTCCCCTCACGCAAAAACAACGCCTGCACTTCCATCAGTTTTTCGCCCAGCTGCACCAGGGCATGTTCGAGCACCGCGAACAGGCCGACGCCTTGGCGATCACCCTCGATGAACTGCTCAGCGATTGCCGGGTGCTGTGTTTCGATGAGTTCCATGTGCACGACATCGGCGATGCAATGCTCATCACCAGGCTGTTCAAGGCACTGTTCCAGCGCGGCATCCTGTTGCTGGTGACCTCCAATTATCCGCCCGAAGGCCTGCTACCCAATCCGCTGTACCACGCCCGCTTCAAACCGGTGATCGACTTGATCAATGCGCGCATGCAGGTGATGGAGGTCGGCGGGCCCCACGACTATCGCAGCCAGGCCCGGACCCATGCGCATCAGTTGTTCACCCAGGGCCATTACGTCTGGCCGGCGAGCGTGGCGCAGCGTCAGTCATTGAACCTGCCGGATCGCGACACCCCGGTCGTGTCGTTGCCCGTCGGCACCCGGCATTTCCAGGCCCGTTTCTGCGAAGGACGCGGCATCGGCTTTACCTTCGCCGACCTGTGCGACCAACCCACGGCCGTGATGGACTATCTGGAGTTGTGCCGTCGTTTTGACCGCTGGATCATCGATGACCTGCCGCCGCTCGGTGAGTGCTCGATTGCCGCCCAACAGCGCTTCATCAACCTCATCGACGTGCTCTACGACCAGGACAAGCACCTGACGTTGCTCGGGCAGCACTCATTGCGCGAAAGCCTGGGTGGCGATGCCATTGATCTGGCGCGCACGCGCAGTCGATTGGGGCAACTGGTCGAAGTCAGAGAACCGGTCTGATCGATAGCTTTTTGTTGTATTGAAGGGTCTCTTCGCGAGCAAGCCCGCTCCCACACTGGATTTGTGTCGGATACAGAATTTGTGATCTACACCGATCAAATGTGGGAGCGGGCTTGCTCGCGAAGGCGGCCTGACAGTCACCACAACTTTCCCGCTATCATGTCGCGCATTTCCGGGGCCCCGCGCCTTTTCCTTGATCAATAGCGAATCTGTTCATGCATACCCTTGCTCAATTGCGTGCCGGCGAGTTGTCGGGCATCACGCGGCTGGATCTGGCAGAAGGCCTGACCGAGTTTCCCCGGGAGATCTTCGATCTGGCGGATTCGCTGGAAGTGCTCAACCTCAGCGGCAATGCCTTGAGCGCCCTGCCCGAGGACTTGCATCGCCTGACCCGTTTGCGCGTGCTGTTCTGTTCCGACAACCGTTTCGCCGAGTTGCCGGCCTGTATTGGCCAATGTGCCGCACTGACGATGATCGGCTTCAAGGCCAACCGCATCGCCCAAGTGCCCGCTGCGGCACTCCCACCGCTGCTGCGCTGGCTGATCCTGACCGACAATTGCATCGAGACACTGCCAAACGAGTTGGGAGAGCGGCCGTACCTGCAAAAGCTCATGCTTGCCGGTAACCGCCTGCAGGCGTTGCCGGAGTCGATGCGCAATTGTCATCGACTGGAACTGATCCGCATCGCCGCCAACCAACTCACCGACTTGCCACAATGGCTACTGACGCTGCCGAGCCTGACCTGGCTGGCCTACGCCGGTAACCCGCTGGAAACCGAAGCCGATGCCGCCGCCCTCGACGCCACACCGCGCATTGACTGGTCGGCATTGCACCTGGAGAAAAAACTCGGCGAAGGGGCGTCCGGGGTGATTCATCAGGCCGTCTGGCATCCGGCTGACCAACCGGCCACGCCCGTTGCGGTGAAGCTCTACAAGGGCGAAATGACCAGCGACGGTTCGCCACTGCACGAAATGAACGCCTGCATCACCGCTGGCCTGCACCCGAACCTGATTCGCGTCGAAGGGCGGATTGTCGATCACCCGCAGCAAACCGCCGGGCTGGTGATGCAACTGATCGCACCGAGTTATCGCAACCTCGCCAGCCTGCCGAGCCTGGCGTCGTGCAGCCGCGACATTTATGCCGATGACTTGCGTTTCAGTGCGGCGGTGGCACTGCGCATCGCCTCGGGCATTGCCTCGGTGGCCGAACACCTGCACGGCCATGGCATCACCCACGGCGACCTCTACGGGCACAATATTCTGTGGAATGAACAGGGTGACTGCTTGCTGGGGGATTTTGGCGCGGCGTCGTTCCACGGGATTTCCGACAGCCTGGAAAGCCGTGCCTTGCAGCGGATCGAGGTGCGGGCGTTCGGGGTGTTGCTAGGCGAACTGCTGGAGCGGGTTGATTCGGGGTTGAGCGCTGAACAGCGTGGGGTGCTGGAGGATCTGGAGCGGCGTTGCTGCCAGCCGCAGGTGCTGGAGCGGCCGGGGTTTCGCGAAGTCGTGGAGCAACTGAAAAATCTGTGACCGCTGCGCGGTCATTTTCGCGAGCAAGCCCGCTCCCACAGTTAATCGAGTTGCCCGGCCAGGCGCGATCTAATGTGGGAGCGGGCTTGCTCGCGAAGACGGCGTCACTGGCGAATCAGGTCAGCCTGCCAAGCCGACAAACATATCCTGCACGTCGTCGTGGTTATCGAGGCCTTCAAGGAACGCTTCGACTTCAGCCATCTGCTCATCGCTCAGGCCGCTGACCGGGTTTTTCGGCTGGTAGCCCAGTTTGGCCGACAGCACGGTGAAGCCTTGTTCCGGCAGGGCTTTCTGTACCGCATCGAGGTCGGTCGGCTCGGTCAGGAACAGGGTTGCACCCTCTTCACCCGGCTCGAAATCCTGTGCACCGGCTTCGATGGCGGCCATTTCCGGGTCGGCGTCCGGGGTGTCCGGCGACGCTTCGATCATGCCGACATGGTTGAAGTCCCAGGCCACCGAACCGGAAGCGCCCAGCTGGCCCTTGCGGAACGCCACGCGGATCTCGGCGACGGTACGGTTGATGTTGTCGGTCACGCATTCAACGATCAACGGCACCTGATGCGGGGCGAACCCTTCATAGGTCACGCGATGGTATTGCACGGTTTCGCCCAGCAGGCCCGCGCCCTTCTTGATGGCGCGATCCAGTGTTTCCTTGGGCATCGAAGCTTTCTTGGCCTGCTCAACCACCAGGCGCAAGTGCGCGTTGGTAGCAATATCAGCGCCGTTGCGCGCAGCAATGGTGATTTCCTTCACCAGTTTGCCGAAGATCTTGCCCTTGGCATTGGCTGCCGCTTCTTTGTGTTTAACCTTCCACTGTGCGCCCATTTCTCACTCTCTTATCTGTGGCATCTGTGGCGCCGAGACATCTATTGGCCGACGCTTTGCGCAAGTTTATACGGCCTAAAGTTGGCAATCGACCAAAAAATCCCGACTTGCATCGACATCTTCACCAGCGGTTGTAGGGCGATTCGGAAATGTCGCTTTGCCGTGCCCGCAATGCGCCGGGGTTTCGTACGCTTTGCACCCTACTCCACGGCGGTAGCGTGTTCGATGCACAACGACAAGGAAAGTCCCACCACCCTGACGCTTCTCGACGACGACCTGAGTTTCCAGGTGGTGCGGTTCAGTGGTCATGAAGCACTCAACCAACCCTATCGATTCGACATCGAGATTATCGGGCTGGCACCGGCCCTGAACCTTGAGCGATTGCTGCGCCAACCGGCGTTCCTCGAATTTGGCCACGACCAAGGCATTCATGGCGTGCTGCACAGCGCCAGTTGTGAACATCGAAGCGGACACCGGGTCGCTTACAAGCTGGTGCTGGTGCCCCGTGTCCAGGCGCTGGATCAGCAACGATGCCGACGTATTTTCCAGTGCGCCAGCGTACCCATGATCCTGCGCCGGTTGCTGGAGGAAAATGGGTTGCCCGCCGGCAGCTATCGCTTTGAACTGGCAACCGGGCACTATCCCCTGCGTCCTTTTTGCATTCAGTACGAAGAAACCGATCTGGCGCTGCTGCAACGGCTGTGCGAGGAAGAAGGCATCCACTATCACTTCGAGCATCAACGCGACGGCCATGTGCTGGTGCTGGCCGATGACAGCCTCAGTTTTCCCCAGGAACCGCTGCTCATGTCGATGAGCAGCGGCGCCCTGCGCGAACACCACGAACCGGTGATCAGCGAATTGTTCCAGCGTCATGATGCGCCGCTCTCCCCTGTGCGCCCAGGCGCCAGGAATCCTGGTGCAGCGGACATCAGCGACGGCGCAGCCAACCACTCGTTCGCCACGGCGAGGCACTTTTGCGCTCGCGAGCAACAACATCGCGACCAGCTCAGCCGTCGACAACTGGAACGTCTGCGCTGCCGACACCTGCAGATCCACGGTCAAAGTAACCAGAGGGTCTTACGCAGTGGCCGGATCGTACAGGTGGCCGAGCATCCGCTGGCGAATTTCAACGATCAATGGTTGGTTACCGAAATCCGCCATCAGGGGTGTCAGTCATCGATTCTGCTCGATGACACAGCGGGAAAGCCCTTGGGTTACCGCAATCAATTCAACGCCATCCCCTGGTCGACCGTGTTCAGGCCCGCGCTCAAACAACTCAGGCCGAGTATCCCCGGGTATCAGCCCGGCCAGGTGTGCGGCCCGGTCGGCCAACCGGCGACGGTGGACGAGGATGGCCGGGTTCAGGTGAGCCTCTGGCCCACCACACCATCAGCCGCAAAGGCGTCCGACGGCCTGTGGCTGCCGCTGGCGCTGACCACCGCCGAGAACTGGATCGATCCGGCCCGCTTGCCCGTGGCTGGCAGCGAGGTACTGGTGATTTTCCTCGACAGTGACCCGGACCGCCCGGTGCTCTGTACGGCCATGGGCCCTCGGCCACAACCTCGCCGCCCTCGTCCGCATGAACCCCGTGGCGATACCCGCCTGCTGTTCGACTGGCTGCTCACCCGCTCGGACCTTGCGCCCTGACGCTCAGCCCTTGTCAGCCTTGCCGGCCGCGGCGGCGAACTTTGCCAGGCGCACGTCCAGATGCCGTGGCCGTCGCCCGTGATCCTCCGCGCGCTCCTTGCGGCGGATGGCGTTACGCACCATCAGCGAGCCGATATAGCGAATCGGCTCCGGCGGGAAAAACCCCAGCGGTCCGTTGACCAGCGGCGAACGGGTCCAGGGGTTGTCCAGGCCCTGGACCATCGACGCCAGAATCTGCCCGCCCATATGGCAGGGCCCGACGCCGCTGCCGGAATAGCCGAAACCGTAGAACACATTGCCACTGGCGCTCATCTGCCCGAAGAACGGCAGCCCGGTCACCGAGCGGTCCGATGGACCATTCCAGGTCGCTTCGACCTTGACGTCGGCAAACGCCGGGAAGAAATCCGCGAGACTGCTCTGCAACAAACCGGCATAAGGCGAAGGCTGATCGAACACCGGCAGCATGCGCCCGCCATAAGCGAAGGTATTACCACCCTTGCCGAGCATGATCCGACCGTCCGGGGTGTTGTGGTAGTAGTGCACGAAAATCCGCGAATCGAGCACCGTGACGCCGCTGGTCAAGCCGATTTCGTCGAGCAATTCCGGCCGAGGCTCGGTGATCAGCATGTCGCTGGAAACGATCGCCACGCTGCGTTCGAACTGCGGGAACGCCCGGGCCATCCAGGCGTTCATCGCCAGCACCACGCGGTCGGCGCGAACAGTGCCATTACGGGTTTCGATACCTGCTGGTTTGCCTTCTTCCAGCCCGGTCATGGCGGTGTTTTCATGAATCTTCACCCCCAGTTGCAAAGCCACCCGGCGCAAGCCACGCACCAGTTTGCCCGGTTGCACACTGGCCGCGGCCGGGGAGAACCAGCCTTCCAGGTGTTTGCTGGAACCGGCCATGCGCTGCACATCGGTCACTGGCCGCTGGGTGAACGAGTTGATGCCATTGCGCTCCAGCGCCGCGATCACAGCGTCAGTCGAGCCGACCTGAGCGCGATTGGTCGCGGTGTAGAGGGTGCCATCAAGACGGTAATCGGCGTCCACTCCATACTGTTCGCAGAAGGCGCCGATAGCATGGATGCTGCGCTCGGACTCCTTGACCAGGCGCACGGCCTCTTCGACGCCGAACAAACGCTCAAGGGTGAAATACTTGGCCGACCACGACAATGCACAACCGCCATTGCGTCCACTGGCCCCGGCACCGCAGATGTCCGCTTCGATCAGCAACACATCCAGCTCGGGGTTCTGTTCCTTGAGCATGATCGCGGTCCACAACCCGGTGTAACCACCGCCGACGATACAGACATCCGCGCGGGTGTCGCCTTGCAGTGGCGGACAGGTTTCGGATGCATCAGCCTTCAAGGCCTGGTCCAGCCAAAAGGGTCTCATGGGGTCAATCTCCGGTCAGTGGCCCACACGCCAGCCTGCCGCAGGTGCAGCAGGCGACGAGGGACAGGATTCAGGTACGCAGGGGTTTGATGGTCATCGCTTGATTGGGCACGTAGGCAAAATGAGTACCCAGGCCACCGGGGCGGCTGTTCCAGTGCGGGATCAACACCAGCGCCGAGAACATGGCGCAGCCAGCGAAGACGATGAACACGGTAACGGTGTCGAAGTAGCCCGGCAGTAATCCACCTAGGATCGCCCCGACCGAGCCGCAGCCGTTGACGAAACCGGCTGCCGTGGCGCCGGCCTTGGCGGTGCCGAAGTCGATGGCGGCCGCGCCGCTGATCATCGAGTCCGGCCCGTAGAGGGTCAGGCCCATGACGAACAGCAGTGCCACCACCAGCAGCACGCTGCCGGTATGCAGGGCGCCCATGAAAAACGCCAGGGACACGGTCAGCGCCAACAGGCTGATCACGCAGGCCGGCATGCGCCGGGCGCCGAACAGTTTGTCCGAGGCCAGGCCAATCAGGATCGGCCCGAGCAACCCGGCCAGTTCAAACGCGGTCGGAATGATCGCAGCGCCGACCTTGCCCACCGAAGGCATCTGTTCGAAGACGATCACCGGCCCCCACAGCAGAATCGCGTAGCGCGCCGGCTTGAGCATGAAGTACGCCAACCCCAGCACCAGCACCGTGCGGTTGCGCAGGATTTCCTTCAACGGCTCCCACATGCTGATTTTGCTTTGCGCGTCGGCTTGTTCGGCGGTCAGCTCGGGTTCCGGTTCCACCGCCGGCAAGCCGACGTCTTCCGGTTTGTTGCGTTGGAAAATAAAAAACAGCACGGCGACCAGCCCAACCACCGCCGCACTGGAAAAGAACGCCGCATGCCAGCTGCCAATGAGCGTGTACGCCCACCAACCGGCAAACGGCGAGGCCACCAGACCGCCAAAGGCGTAGCAGGAACTCCACAGGCCCAATACCCGTCCGCGTTGCTCGGAGGGAAAGAAGCTGCCGAGGTTCTTGCACAGCCCCGACCAACCGGTGGACTGCGCCAGGCCTTGTATCAGCATGCAGGTAGCGAAAATCGGTATCGTTGCAAAGTTGCCCATCACCAGCGCCGCGGCGGCGGAAATCACCAACCCGCCGAGCACCACCACCCGCGGCCCGAAGCGGTCGGCCAGGATGCCCCAGGTGAACTGACCGACGGCGTAAGCCGTCAGGTAGATGGCGTCGAGGTTGGCCATGGTCATTTTGTCGAGCATGAAGGTCGGGTCTTCGCCAATACCGAGTTTGGCGACCGAGAAGGCTTTGCGGGTGAAGTAGAACGCGGCGTAGGCGAGCCAGGTGATCGCGAAGATCTGCACGCGCCAACGCTTGATGGTGCCGATGTGCTTGTTCATTGTGGTTCTGACCTCAGGGTGTGAGTGTGCCGGCAGAATTGGAAGAAAACGCCTGTGTTTTTATTGTTGAGCACTGCGATATCGCCCTGTCCCTACGGCGGATACCGGTCAGATGAGTCCTGTTGTTGCACGCACAGGCTCATGGCACCCGCTGCTGTTCGACTGACCAGTCAGCGGGGCTGAGGTGGATAAAAACAATTACTGATTAATAAGTGAAATCGATTTATCGTATTTCAAATATAAGTTCAGCTTGTTACTGGAGATTCCCATGTCGGTGTCCCACGCCCAGCTCAAAGCTTTCCATGCCGTGGCGGTGCATGGAAGCTTTACCAAGGCCGCCGAGCGCCTGTTTCTGACGCAACCGGCGATTTCCGACCAGGTGCGCAAACTCGAAGAGCGCTACGGCGTTTTGCTGTTTCACCGCAACAAGCGTTCCGTGCGCCTGACTGATCTGGGCGAGCGCCTGCTCGGCGTGACGCAGAAATTGTTTGTCATCGAAGCCGAGGCTCAGGAACTGTTGCAGGACTCCCAGGCCCTGCAGACCGGCAGCCTGATTCTGGCGGTGGATGCGCCGATCCACGTGCTGCCGCAGATCGCCCGGTTCTGCGAGCGCTACCCCGGGATCAGCGTGAAGATCGAAACCGGCAACACCGATGAATCGCTGTTTCGACTGTTCAACTATCAGGCCGACCTGGCGTTGCTGGGCCGTGACGTCAGCGATGAACGCCTGATTTCCCTGCCCCTGCGTAACGACCCGATGGTGGCGTTCGTGTCGCGCAATCATCCGTGGGCCGAGCGCGAATCCATCACACTCGCCGACCTTGACGACACGCCACTGGTGTTGCGGGAAATCGGTTCGGTGACCCGGCAGACGCTGGAGGAGGAAATGGCCGGGGCCGGGTTTCGCATCCGCCCAGCGATTCAGGTTGAAGGTCGGGAGGCAGCGCGGGAGGCGGTGGTGGTGGGGATT
>NZ_JAHBDN010000043.1:0-82101 GCF_019956445.1 Pseudomonas sp. BF-R-19 | reverse complement strand
TGGGCATCGATTCTCATCGAGGCGCGGGGCGACAACCCCAACTCAGACGCCGGATAGATGAAAGCAAGCCAAACACGACATCAACAACAGTATTGCAGAAAAGGGGGTAACCATAGATGTGGGAGCGGGCTTGCTCGCGAAAACGATTTTCCAGCCAACATCAACGTTGAATGTTAAGCAGCCTTCGCGAGCAAGCCCGCTCCCACATTGGGACAGTGGTGTTGATCAGGTGTTTTTATGGCGCTTGCGCACCAGTTTCATCACCACCACAAAGAACACTGGCACGAACACCACCGCCAACGTCGCCGTGATCATCCCGCCGATCACCCCGGTGCCGATGGCCTGCTGGCTCGCCGAACTGGCGCCGGTCGCGATCGCCAGCGGCACCACGCCAAGGATGAACGCCAGGGAGGTCATGACAATCGGCCGCAACCGCAGGCGTGCCGCTTGCAGGGTGGCGTCGATCAGGTCGTGGCCTTCGTCGTACAGGCTCTTGGCGAACTCGATGATCAGGATCGCGTTCTTCGCCGACAGGCCGATGATGGTGATCAACCCGACCTTGAAGAACACATCGTTGGGCATCCCGCGCAAGGTCACGGCCAGCACCGCGCCGAGCACACCCAGCGGCACCACCAGCAGCACCGAGGTCGGGATCGACCAGCTCTCGTACAACGCCGCCAGGCACAGGAACACGATCAGCAGCGACAGCCCCAGCAGGATCGGCGCCTGGCTGCCGGACAAACGTTCCTGCAACGACAACCCGGTCCATTCCTGGCCCAGGCCCGCCGGGCCTTGCGCCACCAGTCGCTCGATCTCGGCCATGGCCTCACCGGTGCTGTGGCCCGGAGTCGGTTCACCGGAAATGCTGATCGCCGGGTAGCCGTTGTAGCGGGTCAACTGCGCCGGGCCCTGAGTCCATTTGGCCTGCACAAAGGCCGACAAGGGCACCATTTTTTCTTGGGTGTTGCGCACGTGAATCTTCAGCAGGTCAGCCACTTGACTGCGTTGATCGCCTTCGGCCTGCACCACGACGCGCTGCATCCGTCCCTGATTGGGGAAGTCGTTGATGTAGGCCGAGCCCACGGCCGTGGACAGCACGTTGCCGACGTCGGCGAAGGACACACCCAGCGCGTTGGCCTGCTTGCGGTCGACCACCAGTTGTACCTGCGGTGCCTCGGCCAGGGCGCTTTCGCGCACGTTCATCAGGATCGGGCTTTTTTCGGCCGCCGCGAGTAACTCGGTGCGGGCTTCCATCAACTTCTCATGGCCGAGGCCACCGCGATCCTGCAGGCGGAACTCGAATCCGCTGGACGTACCCAGGCCATCCACGGGCGGCGGCAGCACGGCAAACGTCACCGCATCCTTGATCTGGCTGAGGGCGACGTTGGCCCGGTCGGCAATGGAAGCGGCCGAATCTTCGCTGCTGCGCTCGGACCAGTCTTTTAGCGTGCTGAACGCCAGCGCCGCATTCTGCCCGCTGCCGGAGAAGCTGAACCCGAGAATCACCACGCTGTCGCGAATACCCGGTTCCCCGGCGTTGTGCGCTTCAACCTGCTCGGCCACCTGCACCGTGCGATTCTTGCTCGCACCCGGCGGCAACTGGATGTCGGTGATGGTGTAACCCTGGTCTTCCACCGGCAGGAACGAAGAGGGCAGGCGACTGAAAGCCAGGCCCAGACCGATCAGCAGCACGCCGTAGATCAGCAGGTAGCGCCCGGTACGTTTCAACGCATAGGCAACCCAGCCCTGATAACGGTCGGTCAGTTGCTCGAAGCGACGGTTGAACCAGCCGAAGAATCCGGACTTTTCATGGTGCTCGCCTTTGGCAATCGGTTTGAGCAACGTCGCGCACAGGGCCGGGGTCAAGGTCAGGGCGAGGAAGGCCGAGAACAGGATCGAGGTGGCCATCGACAGCGAGAACTGCTGGTAAATCACCCCGACCGAGCCCTGCATGAACGCCATCGGAATGAACACCGCGACTAACACCAGGGTGATGCCGATGATGGCCCCGGTGATCTGTTGCATGGCCTTGCGCGTGGCTTCCTTGGGCGACAGGCCCTCGGTGGCCATGATCCGCTCGACGTTTTCCACCACCACGATGGCGTCGTCCACCAGAATGCCGATGGCCAGCACCATGCCGAACATGGTCAGCACGTTGATCGAAAACCCGAGCGCCAGCATCGTCGCGAACGTGCCCATCAGCGCCACGGGCACCACCAGGGTCGGAATCAGCGTGTAGCGGATGTTCTGCAGGAACAGGAACATCACCGCGAACACCAGCAGCATCGCCTCAAAGAGGGTGTAGACCACCTTGGTGATCGAGACCTTGACGAAAGGCGAGGTGTCGTACGGGATCGAGTACTCGACGTTCGCCGGGAAATAGCGCTTGAGTTCGTCCATCTTCGTCCGCACCAGGGTCGCGGTATTCAGCGCGTTGGCACCAGGCGACAGTTGCACGGCGACGGCGGTGGACGGTTTGCCGTTCAGGCGCGTGGAAAACTGGTATTCCTGGCTACCGATTTCGACCCGCGCCACATCGCTGATGCGCACGGTCGAGCCGTCCGGGTTGGCCTTGAGGACGATGTCGGCAAACTCTTCGGGGGTCGACAACTGACCCTTGACCAGAATGGTCGCGGTGATTTCCTGGGTGGTGCGGGTCGGCAGATCGCCGATGCTGCCCGCCGACACCTGGGCGTTTTGCGCGACGATGGCGGTGTTGACGTCCGCCGGCGTCAGGTTGAAGGCGAGCAGTTTCTGCGGGTCGATCCAGATCCGCATCGCCCGTTCGGCGCCGTACAGCTGCGCCTTGCCGACGCCGTCCAGACGCTTGACCTCGTTCATCACGTTGCGCGCCAGGTAATCGCTGAGCGCCACGTCGTCGAGCTTGCCGTCGCTGGAGGTCAGGGTGATCAACAGCAGGAAGCCGGAGGAGACTTTCTCCACTTGCAAACCTTGCTGGATCACCGCTTGCGGCAGCCGTGACTCCACGGATTTCAGGCGGTTCTGCACATCCACCTGGGCCAGTTCCGGGTTGGTGCCCGGCTGGAAGGTGGCCTTGACGGTGGCGCTGCCCAGGCTGCTCTGGGATTCGAAATACAACAGGTGATCGGCGCCGTTGAGCTCTTCCTCGATCAGGCTGACCACGCTCTCGTCCACGGTTTGCGCCGAAGCGCCCGGGTACACGGCGTAGATTTCGATTTGTGGCGGCGCAACATCCGGGTATTGCGCCACCGGCAGTTGCGGAATGGCCAGCGCACCGGCCAGCAGGATGAACAGGGCAACCACCCAGGCGAACACCGGGCGGTCGATAAAGAACTGCGGCATAAAAAAGCGTCCTGCTTACTGACCAGTCGCCTGGGCAAGTGGAAGAGGGGTGTCGTCGATCTGCACTTTCTCGCCGGGGCGGGCGTGCTGCAGGCCCTCGATGACGATGCGGTCGCCGGCTTTCAGGCCGCCGGTGACGATCCAGCGATCGTTCTGCACAGCGCCCAGTTCGACCGGTTGCTGCCCAACCCGCTGTTCGGCGTCGAGCAGCAGCACCTGGGCGATGCCGGCGCTGTCGCGCTGGATGGCCCGTTGCGGCACGCTGATTCCCTGCTGGTTGACCGCTTGTTCCAGGCGTACGCGCACGAAGCTGCCGGGCAGCAAGTCGAGGTCGGGGTTGGGGAACTCGCTGCGCAGGATGATCTGGCCGGTGCCCGGGTCGACGGTGATGTCGCTGAACAGCATTTTGCCCGGCAGCGGGTAGAGGCTGCCGTCATCCTGAATCAGCGTGGCTTTGGCCTGGCCCTGGCCGACCTGCTGCAACTGACCGGAACGGAAGGCGCGACGCAGTTCGTTGAGTTCGCGGGTGGACTGTGTCAGGTCGGCATGAATCGGGTTCAGTTGCTGAATCAGCGCCAGCGGCGTGGTTTCGTTCTGCCCGACCAGCGCGCCTTCGGTGACCAGCGCGCGACCGATACGCCCGGAAATCGGCGCGGTGACGGTGGCGTAACCGAGGTTCAACCGGGCGCGTTCCACCGCAGCCTTGTTGCCGGCAACGTCGGCGGCGGTCTGCCGTGCGTTGGCCCGGGCGTTGTCGTAGTCCTGAGCGCTGATGGCCTTGTCGTCGATCAACCGGGCGTAGCGCTGTTCCTGCAATCTGGCCTGGAACGCATTGGCTTCGGCCTTGCGCAATGCCGCTTCGGCGCTGTCCAGGTCAGCCTTGAATGGCGCCGGGTCGATGCGGAACAACACATCGCCCTGTTTCACGTCACTGCCTTCACGGAAGGTGCGCTGCAAGACCACGCCCGCCACGCGGGCACGCACTTCGGCCATGCGCGGTGCGGCAATCCGCCCGCTCAGTTCGCTGCTGATGGTCAGTGGCAGCGCTTCGATGGTCTCGATGCGAACCGTGGCCAGCGGCGCCTGTTCCTCGGCGTTCGAGGACTTTTCACACGCGCTCAGTGTCAACGCCAGTGCAATCAGGCTGAGCCTGGCAAGCAGATTCTTCGACATGTAATACCCCAATAAAGACTCCCAGCATCCTACTGGGCGACGGCGAGGGTAGCGGTGAAGCTTTGTTGGTGCTGTGTGAAATTGTGTAAGGGTTTTACTCAGGTGTGCGTCAGGGCGTATATCCTTCAGTCCTTGGATTTTATTGCGCCTGACAGGCCGCCTTCGCGAGCAAGCCCGCTCCCACAGTGGTCGGTGGTGTTCATATCATTTGTGTTCACCTCAAATCCCTGTGGGAGCGGGCTTGCCCGCGAAGAGGCCGGAACAGACGCCACAGCACTTTCTGGAAACACCCCATGCCCAACATCCTCCTGGTCGAAGACGACACCGCCCTCGCCGAACTGATTGCCAGCTACCTGGAACGCAACGGTTATTCCGTCAGCGTGATCGGTCGCGGTGACCATGTTCGCGAACGTGCGCGGCTCAATCCGCCGGACCTGGTGATCCTCGACCTGATGCTGCCCGGCCTCGACGGCTTGCAAGTCTGTCGCCTGCTGCGCGCCGATTCGGCGACCTTGCCGATCCTGATGCTCACCGCCCGCGACGACAGCCACGACCAGGTCCTGGGCCTGGAAATGGGTGCCGACGACTACGTCACCAAACCCTGCGAGCCGCGGGTGTTGCTGGCGCGGGTGCGGACCTTGCTCCGCCGCAGCAGCCTCAGCGAGCCGCAGACCGCCAACGACCGCATTCTGATGGGCAACCTGTGCATTGATTTGTCCGAACGCACCGTGACCTGGCGCGAGCAATTGGTGGAACTGTCCAGCGGTGAGTACAACCTGCTGGTGGTGCTGGCCCGGCATGCCGGCGAAGTGTTGAGCCGCGACCAGATCCTGCAACGCCTGCGCGGCATCGAATTCAACGGCACCGACCGTTCGGTGGACGTGGCGATTTCCAAGCTGCGGCGCAAGTTCGACGACCACGCTGGCGAGGCGCGCAAGATCAAGACCGTGTGGGGCAAGGGCTACCTGTTCAGTCGATCCGAGTGGGAATGCTGAGCCGATGTTCAGAATTCTCTTTCGTTTGTACCTGGTGACCATCGTCTCTTTCAGCGCGGCGATCTATCTGGTGCCGGACCTGGTGGTCAAGGTGTTCCAGGAGCGCTTTGTCACCTACAACCTCGATTACTCGCGAGGGCTGCAAACGCTGATCGTCAAACAGTTTCACGGGGTCCCGGCCGAACAGTGGCCGACCCTGGCCGCTGAAATGGACAAGGACTTCTCTCCTCTGCACATCGTGCTCAGCAGCAATGACGACAGCAGCCTGACCCCTGATGAGCAGCAGCGCTTGCGCCGCGGCGAGAACGTCGTGCGCGTGGGCGACTGGGGCTGGCGCACACTGGCGGTCGCGCCGCTGAACGAGCGCACCGTGGTGCAAATGGTCGTGCCACCGGATCCGCTGGACGTCAACCTGTTGTACTGGAGCATCAACGTTCTGATCGGCGCGACCATGCTTGCGTGCCTGTTGCTGTGGCTGCGCCCGCACTGGCGTGATCTGGAACGCCTCAAGGGCGCCGCCGAACGCTTTGGCAAGGGTCACTTGGGCGAGCGCACGCAAATCTCCCCGAGTTCCAACATCGGCAGCCTGGCCAGTGTGTTCGACACCATGGCAGGCGACATCGAGAACCTGCTCAACCAGCAGCGGGACTTGCTCAATGCGGTGTCCCACGAGTTGCGCACGCCGCTGACGCGCCTGGATTTCGGCCTGGCGCTGGCGCTGTCCGACGACTTGCCGGCGGCCAGCCGCGAGCGCCTGCAAAGCCTGGTGGCGCACATTCGGGAACTCGATGAATTGGTGCTGGAGTTGCTGTCCTACAGTCGCCTGCAAAACCCGGCGCGGCTACCGGAGCAGGTCGAGGTCTCGCTGGATGAATTCATCGACAGTATTCTTGGCAGCGTCGACGAGGAAATGGAATCCCCGGAAATCGTCATCGACGTGCTGCTCCACGGCCAGTTCGAACGCTTCAGCCTGGACCCGCGCCTGACCGCCCGCGCCTTGCAGAACCTGCTGCGCAACGCCATGCGCTACTGCGAGAAGCGTATTCAGATCGGTGTGCAGGTCTATGCCAGCGGCTGTGAAATCTGGGTCGACGATGACGGCATCGGCATTCCGGACGACGAACGCGAGCGGATCTTCGAACCCTTCTACCGCCTCGACCGCAGCCGCGACCGCGCCACGGGTGGTTTCGGACTGGGACTGGCGATCAGCCGCCGCGCACTGGAGGCCCAGGGCGGCACGCTGACGGTGGAAGCCTCGCCGCTGGGCGGCGCACGGTTTCGCTTGTGGTTGCCGGCTTCGGCCTGACGCGCTTCGCAGGCGCTGCCGCAGCGCCTGCGTTGAGCCAAGGTTTCTCAGGTACTCAGGCGACTGCGCAACAGCTTCGCCATCGCCTCCAGATCCGCGATCGGTTGATGCCCGATCAGCATCCAGGCGTGTTCCATGTCAGCCCAATACACGATGTTCAGCTCGCGCCGCTGCTCCCGGGCGAATTGGCGGCTGCCGCTGTTGGAGCGGGTGACGCACAGCGCCATGGGGCCGTGCGCCGGATCGAGGTAGGTGATCTGGGCGATGGGCGCACCGTCGTACTCGAGGATTTGCGCACGCTTGAACTCGGCACGGGGCAGGCTCAGTTTTGCCGGCGCGAGGTTGAGGCCCAGACGCGCATCGATGGTTCGCAGTTGTGCCCGTTGGGCGGCTTCATCGGCGGGTAAATGATCCAGGGTTTCCGGCACGTAGAGCGCCATATAATCGGCCACCAGGCCGCGCCAGTTGTGTGTCTGCCGGCTCGCTTGCCAGCCGAGGAACAAACGGTCCGCCAGCACGCCGCCGGCCAGCAGTCCGGCCGCGGCCGCAAGGAACCAGCGTCGGCTGAGCCCGGGACGGGCAGGTGAGGGCAGCGTGGCGAGCATGGCTTGCAGGCGATCTACCGGCGCCTGCCGGACCAGTTCATCGTAGGCGTCCTTGAACGGCAGGCTGCTGCGATCCAGCCATTGCAGGCGCAGGCCGAGCATCGGGTCGGCAATGATGGCCGCGTCGATACGCGCGCGCTGCTCGGTATCGAGTTGGTTGTCGAGGTAAGCCACCAGTTGTTCGTCCGAGGGTATCGCGTTCATCAATGTTCTCCTCGGTAGGGGGTTGGCACCGTGTGCAACGGTGGGTATTCAGCCAGTTTCGCCCGCGCGGCGGCCAGGCGACTCATGACCGTGCCGATGGGCACTTGCAATACTTCAGCGACTTCGCGGTAGGACAGGCCTTCGACGTAGGCGAGAAACACCGTTTCGCGCTGGGTCTCGGGCAACGCATCGACGCGGCGGATGACCTGCGCCGCCAACACGTGGGTCTGGGCCACGGCCTCACCATCGAACGACAAGGCCTGATCGGCGTCCACACAGCCCTGACCCTGGCGCACCCGCCGGGCGCGGACTTCGTTGAGCCAGATCGAATGCAGAATGCTCAGCAGCCAGTGGTCCATGCGCGTCCCCGCCACGTATTGCCCGGCCCGTTCCAGCGCCCGCACGCAAGTGGCTTGCACCAGGTCATCGGCGACATGCCGTTGCCGGGACAGCAGCAAGCCGTAGCGCCATAAACGCGCCAGATGCTGGTTCAGTTCCGTTCGTATTGCCTGATCGCTGGCGATGGCGACCTCCGTCCGCTCGGGTTGTCAGGTTTTCGATGAACCATTGATGGCTTCGGCCAGGTCCTGGTACTCCTCGCATTGAGTGCTGCCACAGATGGATTCGATCTGCTGCAGTTGCTCCTGCGCAAGATCCAGCCGGCCTTTGATCACATAGGCCTCGCCGAGGTATTCGCGGACTTGCGCGTACTGCGGGTCGAGTTTCACCGATTGCAGGTAATAGCCGATGCCTTCGTCGGTACGTCCCAGTTTACGCGTGGCGTAACCGCGATAGTTCAACGCTTTTGCCGTGTTTGGCTGTTTTAGCGTGTCGAGCAGGGCCAGGGCTTCTTCGTAACGCCCGTCCTTGGCCAGTCGATAGGCATAGTTGGTGCGGTCTTCGTCCGGCACCAGGTTGCTGGTCTGCCTGACGCAACGCTTGGATTTGCTGTCGAACACCTGACCTTTGGGGCAGTTGGGCCTGATGGGCGCGTCGTCGTCCCCGCCACCTCCGTTGGCCAGGGTGAGGGAGCCGGACAACGCAACGCTCAGCAACAGAGGGGGCATCGAAACAGCAAAGCGAATCTTCATGGGCGTTGCTCCACAGTTTCATGGGTTTCGGATCAGGTCGCGCCCTGCCAGATGCAGCGCATGATTGATGTGATGAGAACACCGCAGCATGAACAATTATTCGTTGCGTCCTGGCGGTGTTTTTCAAGGAAAGCTCATAACGCAGCATTGTGCGCGCCGAAGATCCCTGTGGGAGCGGGCTTGCTCGCGAAGGCGGTGGGTCAATCAACATTAATGCTGCCTGCCACTCCGCCTTCGTCGGATCGCCGCCCGGAGCAAGCCCGCTCCCACACAGGATTTTCGTCGAACACAACATGGGCGGCGTTCCGACGAAGCATGATGACGCGGTATCAACCCAGCAGACGAATCGGAGTGCCTGCCGACCAGGCCTGAATGTCCTCGATCATTTGCGAGAAAAACAGTTGGTAGTTCTGTTGGCTCACGTACCCGACATGGGGCGTCGCCAGTACATTGTCCAGGGTCCGGAACGGATGGTGGGCGGGCAGCGGTTCCTGCTCGAAGACGTCCAGTGCGGCACCGGCCAGCCGTTGTTTCTGCAGCGCCTTGATCAGCGCCGCTTCATCGACAATGGGGCCGCGAGCGGTGTTCACCAGCAATGCCGTGGGTTTCATCCAGCCAAGGGCTTGCGCGTCCACCAGGCCCCGGCTGCGCTCGCTGAGCACCAGGTGCACCGACAGCACGTCGGCCTGTTCGAACAATTCCTGCTTGCCGACACAGGTCACACCGACCTGCGCCGCACGTTCGGCGGTGAGGTTTTCACTCCAGGCGATGACGCGCATGCCGAACACCTGACCGAACTGTGCGACTCGCTGGCCGATGCTGCCCAGACCGAGGATGGCCAGCGTCTTGCCATGCAGGTCGCCACCCAGGCCTTGTTGCCATTGGCCGGCGCGCAGGGCATTGGCTTCGACCACCAGGTTGCGGGTCGCGGCCATGATCAGCGCCCAGGTCAGCTCCGGCGCGGCGTGTTTGTAGCTGTCGGTGCCGCTGACCGAAATGCCCAGCGCGGCGGCGGCTTTCAGGTCCAGGGCGGCGTTGCGCATGCCGCCGGTCACCAGCAGTTTGAGTTTCGGCAGCCGGCGCAGCAGGTCTTCATCGAAACGGGTGCGCTCGCGCATCACGCAAATCACCTCGAACCCGGCCAGGCGCTCGGCCAGTGATGGGGTATCGGAGGGGTAGTCATGGAGAAAACTCACCTGGCCGACGCTGTCCAGCGCCGACCAGTCCACCACATCCCGCGCCACATCCTGCCAATCATCAAGCACTGCAATCTGCACTGGCATCGCCTTTCCTCTTTAACGCACGGGGTTGGTCTTGTTCAGCCAGGCGAGCAGGGCCTGGTGGAATTCTGCCGGTTCTTCCATTTGTGGCGCGTGGCCCATGCCTGGGAATTCGACCAGCGTGGACTGGGGAATCAGCCTGGCCACTTGCTTGCCAAGGACGTCGTAGTGTCCGAGCTTCGCCTTGACCTCGGGGGAGGCGATGTCACTGCCGATGGCGGTGGTGTCGGACGTACCGATCAACAGCAGGGTCGGCATCTTCAGGTCCTGGAATTCGTAGTACACCGGTTGGGTGAAGATCATGTCGTAGATCAGCGCCGAGTTCCACGCGACTTGCGTATGCCCCGGGCCTTTGTTCAGGCCGGCGAGCATGTCGACCCAGCGATCGAATTCCGGCTTCCAGCGGCCGCCGTAATAGGTGCTGCGTTCGTAGTTGCGGATACCGTCGGCGCTGAGTTTGAGTTCGCGTTCGTACCATTGGTCAACCGTGCGGTAGGGCACGCCGAGGGCTTTCCAGTCTTCCAGGCCGATGGGGTTGACCAGCGCCAGTTGTTCGACCTGTTCGGGGTATAACAAGGCATAGCGAGTGGCAAGCATGCCGCCGGTGGAATGCCCCAGCAGAGTGGCTTGCTGGATGCCCAGGGCCTTGAGCAATTGCTGGGTGTTCGTCGCCAGTTGCTGGAAACTGTACTGATAGTGCGCCGGTTTGCTGGAGGTGCAGAAGCCGATCTGGTCCGGGGCGATGACCCGATAGCCGGCGTCGCTGAGGGCTTTGATCGAGTTGTCCCAGGTGGCACCGCAGAAATTCTTGCCGTGCATCAGCACCACGCTGCGACCATTGGCCTTGCCGTGGGCAGCGACATCCATGTAACCCATTTGCAGGGATTGGCCCTGGGATTCAAAGGCGAAGTGCTTGAGGGTGTAGGGGTAGTCGAAACCTTGCAGCTCGGGGCCGTATTCCGGTCCTTCGGCGTGGGCGATGATGGGCAGGGTTGCGGTCAACAGCAGGCCAGGTAACCAGCGGGAAAAGGGGCGCGACATGGGAGAGCTCCATGGAAAATCCGCCGATGCTGGATCGATTCGATTAGGGCGGCATTAAACACAGGCAACCGCCGCCCTTGATGGTTCAACCCATCCAGCCCAAAGTCGCCATGGCCAGTACGCCGTAGCGGGCACCTTTGGCCAGGGTGACGATCAGCAGGAAGCGCCCCAGCGGCTCGCGCATGACCCCGGCGACCAGCGTCAGCGGATCGCCGATCACCGGCAGCCAACTGAGCAGCAATGACCAATGGCCGTAGCGTTGGTAATGCAGTCGGGCTTTTTCCAGGTGCCGGGGGCTCACCGGAAACCAGCGCCGGTCGCGGAACCGCTCGATCCCGCGCCCCAGCCACCAGTTAAGCAGCGACCCCAGAACGTTGCCAAACGTTGCCACCGCCAGCAGTGTCCAGAGCCAATACCGATCGCTGAGCAGCAGGCCGACCAGCACCGCTTCGGATTGCAACGGCAGCAGCGTGGCGGCACCGAATGCCGCGAAAAACAGCCCGAGGTACGCGCCGGACATCAATGGGCGGGGTAGTCCGCAACCACCATGTCAGTGCCGTCCTTTTTCAGGCCGATGACCTGATAGGCATCGCTCATGCCGTCCATTTCCATGCCGGGCGAACCCATGGGCATGCCGGGCGCAGCGACGCCCAACAGATCGTCGCGCTTGCTCAAGGCCAGGACCTGGTCGGCCGGGACATGACCCTCAACGAATTTGCCGTTGATCAACGCGGTGTGGCAAGACGCCAGGCGCGGCGGCACGCCGTGTTGTTGCTTGAACTCACTCATGTTGGCTTCGACGTGGTCTTCGACCTTGAAGCCATTGGCCTCCAGGTGAGTGATCCATTTTTTGCAGCAACCACAGTTGGCGTCGCGATGAACCTCGATCGGAATGAGGTCGGCGGCCTGGGCCAAGGAGGACATGAACAGGGCGCTCAGGGCGATCAGACGCAGAGGGTTTCGCATGGGATTCGTCTCGGCTAACGGGCAAAAAAACGCATTCTGACCATTTTTATGGGTCAGGCATTCAAGGAGTGTTTCGAATTGCTACAAAGGTCTGCGATTCGATAATGGTAGATCATCGCTGTCAGGCAGATGAGGGGCACATTACAAAATCGTCAGGTTGAAATGCCGAGGGTAAGTATCGGCGTTGATGAACACCAACTAGTCGCTATGTAAGAAAAGTCTGAAAGACCATTCTTTAAGACGCCAGGATCCAATAAACAATAAGTTTTACAGTATGTATCTTAATTGTACGAGAATTGTTAAAACTCTTAATTAAAGTTTGGTGGCCTCAAGTGCTCCGACCGATACTCCTGAGCTCCTAACTTGGTCAAACAAGGAGTTTTCAATGACTATCGGATATACCGGCGCCTGGACCGCGAAAGCGGGCTTGTTGGTTCGAGATACCTCCAGCAGATCAAAGCCTGTTCCCCAGAGCGTCAAGGTCAGGCAGATGCTTGACCTGGTGGGCAACAATCCAGTTGAACTGGATACAGTCAAGATGGACAAGATGAAATTGCGCAAGCAGATGAAGGGTTTTGATCCTACTGATATTTCAGTCAAATCCATGGGCAGTCTCAGTGTCTTTCTGAAAGAACGTGGCCTGATCAGTGATGTGACGGCGGTCACGCTGAGCAATGCCGGTGACAAGTTCGACCGGTTTGGCATCAAGGACCCTGACGCCAAGTTCAATGCACTGGAATATTTCGCCACGCAACTGGAGAACATCCAGAACAACAATCTGAAGGGTAACAAGTACGCCAACTACCTGGTTCCCGAGTTCAAGAAAGCGATCTACGTGCTGCAAAACCTGGAAACTTACGGCAAGAACAACGGCCCCATGGTGAGGCCAGGCAGTATTCTCTCGGACGAGGCTTGAGGCCATGTTGCCCGGCCCGCCCGGTTCATTGAGCGGGCCGGCGGGTGCGTGTGTTCGTCGATTGGCTGGTGGAACTGTGTGCCCAGCCCGGCAATGACTTTTACCGCAAGGATTCAGGCCGTTGAACCGCTGTTAACGATGTGGGTAGTAACCCGGTCCGCCATGATTGTCATAGTGATCGTGGTGCCAGCCCCCGTGGGGGAACACAATGCATCCGCTCAGGGTCAGGATGGCCAGCAGGGGAATCAGCAGTGTGATTCGACGCAACATTTGAAAGTCCTCATGGTTATCGCCGCAATGAAGCTAAAACTCTTCATCGGCTGTAACATGAGACCCCGCTTGTAGCCGCTTATCCCCGAAACAGGGTAAGCGCTTGGCATGCGTGTCGATACAAACCGGATACATTTTCAGATTCAGGAACCCGCAATGACTCAGTCGCAACGTTTGAAATACTCGATTCTGATCTCCCTGGTGGTGCTGGGGATCATGTTTGGCCTTTCCTGGTTGCAGAATACCGGCGTCATCAGCGAAAAACTGTTCCAGTACATCGCCATTGGTGTGGCGGTGGTCGTGGTGGTCATCAATGGCGTGATGCGCCGCAAGGTCAAGCCCTGATCATTCGATCATCGGTTGCGCAAAATGGCAGCAGCCTGGGGATGCAGGCTGTAGCTTTTGTCGGGGTTGAGGACAATCACACCTTCGCTGCACAAACGCTTCAGCACTTCACGCACGCTGAGAAAGGACAGGGGAATATCCAGGTCGAGCAATTGGCTGTGCACGCCGCGCACACCAAGGCTGCGGTCGTTTTCGGCGGCCGTCAGCAGGGCGTCGATGACTTTCAGGCGGATCAGGCTGGTTCGCAGGCCAAAGCTTTTGAGCAGGATCCTGATCCGCTCGTTGCGGCGGCGATCGGTACGCGGCTCGAATACGCCGACTCCCATGGAAGTACCCTTTGGCGCGTTGCTGCCATCCGTTGGCAGTTGCGAGTTATACATTGCAAAACTCCTTTTCAGAGCCTGATCAGGAAAAAATGGGCGCTCTTACAGGACTAGACGTATGAGCAGCCCGAATCATGAAGGTTCGAATGTAGAAAATTTGTCGCCATCGCGTGATCAACCTGTCAGACCATGGGTTGTTGCGCAGTAGTTCCTTAAATTTTCGTGGTGAGCTTCGTCCCTACAGGGAGGCACGGTGCGCGTGGATATGCGCAGCTGTGGCCATCGTTTTTTCGATCAGGAGCGAGTGTGATTATTTCCAGCCAGTTAACCAGGTTGAGCCTGGCGGGTGTGACTCTGGGGTTGAGCCTGGGGCTGAGCCTTGCGGCGAGCGCTACGCCTGCGCAAACGAGCGCCGACATCCGCCGAACCGGTTTCGGCGTGCCGCACATCCGCGCCGACAACGAGCGCGGGCTCGGCTACGGCATCGGCTATGCCTACGCCCAGGACAACCTGTGCCTGCTGGCCAACGAGATCACCACGGTGAATGGCGAACGTTCGCGGTATTTCGGACCGGATCAATTCACCGTTGAGGAGCGTGAGAACCTGGTCAGCGACGTATTTTTCACCTGGCTGAACACCCCGCAAGCCGTCGCCGGTTTCTGGCAGGCCCAGACCTCGCCAGTGCGTGAGTTGGTCGAAGGTTATGTGGCGGGGTACAACCGCGCCTTGAGCGAGCGTCGTGCCCAGGGTTTGCCGGCGCAGTGCCAGGGCGATTGGGTGCGCGACATCACCCCCTCGGATCTGGTCAAGCTGACCCGGCGCCTGTTGGTCGAAGGTGGCGTCGGCCAGTTTGCCGAAGCCCTGGCCGGTGCCACGCCACCCCAAGCCGTGGCCCAGGCTTCCAACGCGCAGGCAGCGTTCCAGGTGGCCGCCACGCGGATGCAGCGCTTTGCCCTGGACCGGGGCAGCAACGCCGTCGCGGTCGGCAGCGAGCGCTCCTTCAATGGACGCGGCATGTTGCTGGCCAATCCGCACTTCCCGTGGGTGGGCGGCATGCGTTTTTACCAGATGCACCTGACCATTCCCGGCAAACTGGACGTGATGGGCGCGGCGTTGCCCGGCCTGCCGGTGATCAACATCGGTTTCAATCAACATCTGGCCTGGACCCACACCGTGGACTCGTCCAGTCATTTCACGCTGTATCGCCTGCAATTGGACCCCAAGGATTCGACCCGTTACCTGCTCGACGGCCAGTCCTTGCCGATGGACAAGCAGACCGTGACCGTCAACGTCAGGCAGGCGGACGGGCAGGTCCAGGCGATTTCCCACGTGGTCTACAGCTCGAAATTCGGTCCGGTGGTGCAATGGCCGGGAAAACTGGATTGGGATGATCAGTACGCCTACAGCCTGCGCGACGCCAATCTGGATAACGACCGCGTTCTGCAGCAGTGGTACGCGATGAACCGCGCTGAAAACCTCAAGGACTTCCAGGCCTCGGTGCACAAGATCCAGGGCATTCCGTGGGTCAACACGCTGGCGGCGGACGATCAGGGGCAGACGCTGTACATGAACCTCTCGGTGGTGCCCAACGTCAGCCTCGACAAGCTGGCGCAATGCAGCGATCCGCGAGTTGGCTTGCAGATGATCATTCTCGACGGCTCCAACAGCGCCTGTGCCTGGGACATCGACCCGCAGGCGCCACAACAGGGTATCTATGCAGCGGACAAATTGCCGCAATTGCTGCGCAAGGATTTTGTCCAGCACGCCAACGACTCGGCATGGATGGCCAACCCGGCGCAACCGCTGACCGGCTATTCGCCGTTGATCAGCCAGGACAGCCAGCCATTGGGGCTGCGCTCGCGCTTTGCCCTGGACCGTTTGAGCACGCTGGCCCAGGCCGGCAAGGTCGGGGCAGCCGACTTGCAACGCATGGTCATGGACGATCAGGTCTATCAGGCGGATCAAGTGATGCCGGACCTGCTGCAGTTCTGCGCGGCGGATCTCGGTACCGATGGCAAAACGCTCACGCCACTGTGCGCCAGCCTCAAGGCCTGGGACCGCAACGCCAACCTGAGCAGCGGTCTGGGCTTTGTGCACTTCCAGAATATCATGGAGGCGTTGGAGCCAGTGCCGGACGTATGGCGCGTGGCATTCGATCCGCAGGACCCGCAACATACGCCGCGTGGACTGGCAATTGATCAACCGCAAGTGGCGAAGGCGTTACGGGCAGCGATGCTGGCTTCGGCTGAACTGGTCAAGGCATCAGGACTGAAACCCGACAGCCGTTGGGGCGATATCCAGGTGGTCAGCAGCGGCGGACAACAGACGCCGATCCACGGCGGGCCGGGTACGCTGGGGGTCTATAACGCCATACAGAGCGTGCCGCGCAGCGATGGCAAGCGCGAAGTGGTCAGCGGCACGAGCTACCTGCAAGTGGTGACTTTTGACGAAAACGGACCGCAGGCCAAAGGGCTGCTGGCGTTCTCGTTGTCCAGCGACCCGGCGTCGAGGTATTCACGGGACCAGACGCAGGCCTTCTCCAGGAAGCAATGGAGCGTGCTGCCTTTCACCGAGCAACAGATCCTGTCCGATCCGGACTATCAGGTGCAGACGATCCGTCAGCAGGATGCAAAGGTGGCCGCGCAGTAAAGTAGTGGAGTTTTGCATGAACGCTGAAGGCCGCACCCCGCAAGGGTGGCGGCCTTTTCAGCTTTTCGGGGATTTTTGCGGAATCGCGTTGACCACCAGATTGCCGTTCTGGTTGCGGGTCAGGTAGACCGGCAGGACCCGCGGCAAGGACTTCACCAGGCCGTTGATCTCCTTGATGTTGTAGATGCCGCCGATATGGATCGAACCGGTGCTGTTGTCAGCCACCATCAACGGTTTGTCCAGGTAGCGATTGATCAATGGCAGCGCATCGCTCAGGGCCAGATCGTCGAGCACCAGCTTGCCCTGGCGCCAGGCCAGCGAGCTGTCATTGTCATAGGTCTGGCTGATGCGGGGGATGAAGTCGCCGTGGCGATAACTGGCCTGCATCGCCGGGCCAAGGCGCAAACCGTCGCCTTGCAGGTCGGCGTTGCTGCTGACCAGTACCGAACCCTCGATCAGGTTGACCTTGACCTGGTCTTCATACATCCAGACGTTGAATTGGGTTCCGGTTACGCGAATCCGGCCTTCGGCGGCCTTGACCACGAAAGGGTGACGGGTGTCATGGCTGACCCTGAAGAACGCTTCGCCTTTTTCCAGCGTGACTCGCCGCTGATCCTTGTAGTTGCTGTAGGTCAGCTCGCTGCCCAGGTTCAGTTCCACCTGGCTGCCGTCTTTCAAGGTGACCGTTCGAACATTGTCGGACGCTTCGAAATGCTGGTACGCGTTCGGAACCCAGCCCAGGTGCCAGCCGCCATAACCGGCCAAAGGCAGTGCCAGGGCACACACCGCCGCTGCAATAGCCAGGCGGCGCCACGGGTTTACGGGTTGGGTGCGAACCAGCGGCACCACAGGTTCGGGACGGGGCAAGTCGCCGGCGACATCCCAGATCTCCAGCATCGCTTCGTACTCGAAGGCATGGAGCGGATGCGCATCACGCCATTGCTCGAACGCCTGGCGCTCTTGCTCGGTACAGTCACTGGCGTGCAGACGCATGCACCAATGCGCGGCGGCATCGGTGATAGCGTCGAATTCGGCTTCCGAAAGCGTGTGGTCGGTCATTGGCCCTTCCTGATTTCCTGCATTCTAACCTTGGTGGAAGTCTGCGAGAACATCAGTCATGGCATTTAACCATCAATGGGCAGTTTTTTTTCAACGCTTCGTCTCTGGAGCACCTGCTGTCGCGTAGCAGTATCCACAGGACACGTGAAAAAAAGATCAAGACAAACACCGCTGTAGTGCGCAGATCCAGGGATCTGCGCGTTATTACGCCGGGATCAGGGTTTTGGGGGCATAGCGACCGGTACCGGGTCCAGTTGCCGGCCCATTTCGCAGATCAAAAAGGCGATCGAGTCGGCATTGTGCAAAATGACGTCGATTCGGAACTTCGAATCCTGCACGTTAAAAAAAGCCTCCCGTGCCTTATCCATGGTCTTGCTGCCCGTTAGCCGCAGGATAGCCTTGCCGATGTGGTAAGAATCCGCAATCGAATCCAGGCTGATCCACGATTGCAGCCCATTGTTCCAGCGTGCGAACAGTTGCTCCTCTGGCGTTTCCATCGACAACGCTTCTCGCTGGAAGTCCAATTGAGACTGTTTCTTTGCTGCGCCATAGCCGGTGACTGACGCGACCAAATCGCTGAACGGCAGCCTGGCCTCTAGGTATGCAATGTCCACGGCGCCGGAAAACAAATGAGCGAACTCGTGTATCAGGGTCACGGCCTGGCTGTGGCCGTCGACATCGAAGGGCTGTGTCAGACTGGATTTGTACCAGTCGAGTTGTTGATCGAAGAATTTTTCCGTGAAATGCACATTGCGCTGTAGATCCTTGTCCACGACAAACGCGACGAGGTCGTCCTTCGGGTCCCAGCTTGAACCCACGATAAAGCGTTGCGAGTTCATCCAGTCTTCATCGGGATCGACCAGCGCATTGCAGATGGGGACGATGGCCTGTTTGATTTTTTCGAGCAGTGCTTTGTCGACCTGACCAACATCAAAGAACTGTTTGAGGAAGGTATCGAGCCGTGTGCCCGGGACGAGTTTCCTGAGTTGCACCAGGTTGTGCAGGCTGTTGAACGCGTAATAACGAGCCATGTCGATGGCCTGCACGATCATGCAGGCTTTATCGGGATGTTTGGCCCGGATTTCGTCCATCCCCCGGGCCTCGATATTCAGTACCTCCCTGGCAACATAGGCGTTGGCATACCGATTGTGCATTTTCGAGACGACTTTGCCGAAGTGAACGGTATGGAAATCCGGGTCGATGACCAATTGTTTGTCAGACGTAGTCGCTAACACGGGGCCTTCTTCCTTGCCTTTGATCGTTCTCCAGACCGCGCCGGTCTTGTTCACGCCGTACACCTTTCCGGCAATGGTGGCGAAGGTTTTCTTGCTGCGCGCTTCCAGATAGGTGCCGTCAGTGCTGTTTTTCGCCAGGTCCTTGAGTTCAACCGTGGTTTCGAACGGTTGCAGCCGGGTACGCATTACCGCTGTCGACCGGAGCTGCGACCAGGGTTGCGCGATCACGGGGGTGGCAACCGGTTGAGCAACGGCTTCGCCGGTTGCCTGGGCGCTTTCAGCCCATCCTTCAAGCGACAACCGGCCCAATGACAGGATTTGGGCCGCGCCGGCAATAAAGTCGCGCAATGCGCTCGTCCAGTGATGGTCCTGCAGGGCTTCGGCTGAGTTCAGGGCGTCCTTGTAGGCCTTCCAAAGAAACTGCACGTACGCGAGCTTGCCCGGCAGCAGGCCTGAAACGAGCTCGATGCCGGAGCTGAACAGGTGTTTGACGGCCTCCCAGTCAGACTGCGCGGTAGCGGTTGCCTGGCTGCCGAGCATCTTCACCAGCAGCTTAGTGTTGTCATGGAACAAATGGGTGAGCAGGTTGCCACCGATGGGGTTGGACGCAAGGGTGATTTCGCTCGATTGGCCGACGGTGGACTTGAACAGGTTGCGAAACACGGTTTGCTGACTGTTGGGCAGGCGACGGAGCAACATGTCCTGCAATGGCCCCGGTGTGTTGAGCGCCGAGACAATGCTGGCCTCATTATCAAACTCAACGAACGGTGAGCCACCGGGCTGGTAGGGGGCATAGAGGATTTGCGGGCCTGCCTTGCCTTCGCCGGGACCCATCAGGTACATGCCCAGTGCCTTGACGGCGGAGGCACCGCTTGTCTTGAGCAGTTCCAGTGGTCGGGCAATGGAGTGTGCGCCTTCTACGGCCGCCCGGGCGATGGCGTCCGGCATGTCGAATACTTGCCGAAGCAAATCGAAAGCGCTGTCGGACAGTCGCTGCTGCAGTTTCAGTTCGTGGGCGTGTTGCAGCAGTTGCCAGGGCAGTTGTTTGACGAAGCGCAACACCCTGCTTTCGACGTCGGCCGCTTGATTCGACAAGCTGTCCGTGACCTGTTTGGCGTAGTTCTGCGCAATGTCCAATGACAGCAACAGTTGGCGGACAGCCGCCTGGTCCAGACCCCGGGGCAGCGTTTGCGTGGTTGCCGACCCGACCTTGAACCCGGTGCCTTGCGCAATGTTGACGTGGTGCAAGGCGAACTCGGTGAGGGTCCGGGCGGGGCCGACCAGGGCCAGGTTCGGGGTGATTTCAATATTGTCAGGGTCCAGCGCTGTGGCAGGGAAGCGGCTGGCGAGCAACGACTTCAACGTTTCATGCACATACGACTTGAGGGGTTTGATCCCGTGTAAATAGTCTTTGTCCTCAACAACGCTGTTGCGGTATTGCTCCAGCAGTTCAAGGTGCAGTCGCTGCTCATGTAGCGGAGCCATTCCCAGCCAGGCGGGCAGGGACTGCTGCTGGCTGATTGCACGGGCAATCGACGTGGCTCTTCGCAGGTTGGTGTTGAGGACCGTTGTGGTCAGGGCTTCCAAGGCTTTTTTCTTTTTTGTGTCGTCAAGGTCGAAGGTGCGTACGTGTTCGCAGCGAGCCAAAAAGTGCTCGATGGACGATTGCGCGACCCGCTCCAATGCAGGCCCTTCAATCAGCCGCAGCGGACCCAATGAGTAGCGCTGGTGGAAGATGCGTTGGGTCGGGGTCAGGTTTTCCAGCAACGCCAGGCGTAGTTGCGGTTCGAGCAGGCGCCGGTTCAGTTCCAGCCTTGCACGACCGATGGTGTCAAAGACTTCCAGGCCCTCGGCGGGTGTCCACAGGATCGTCCGGCCGGAATGCGAGGGGTCGAGTCCGCCACGCTCGGTCAACAGTAGGCAATGGGCCAGAGGCAGGACATCCTCCTGGCCGGAGCACTCCAGCGTCAATGAGTAGGCATCGGGTCGGAAGCCCTTGAGGGACGGACGGTTTAGCCGGTCGGTCTGGTCCGGATTGAATACCGTTTCGACAATGTCCCGATCCGCATCCCGCAGCGTCGAGTCGAGTACCCGCAGGCTGGCTTCGCCACGCAGGCCAACGGACAGTGCATGGGCCAGGCGGGGTTTGATGTTTTCCAGATAGACCCGTTGCAAGGCCAGAGAAGCGACCGGTTGTGCTGCGAAATCTGCGTTGATCTGTGTTTCGATGTCGTTGAAGGTCTTGACGAAAGTCTCCACCGTATCGGCCAGCACAGTTGAGGGATGCTGATCGCCGGATAACACGGGCCGCGTGCTCCAGCGTTCGTCGGTAGTGAGTGTCAGCAGGCGCTCGCTGATCATCGAGCGGATATCCAGCGCCTTGTCGAACAGAGCGTGGATGTCCACGTTGCCGTCACTGTGACGGAACACTTGCAGGGCATATTCCAGGTTCTGCAGTTGCTTGCCGATGATCCTGTCGAAGAGCTTGGGGAGGATCGCGCCGGAAATCACTTCGCCGGTCACATTCGGCCGGTCAAAACCAATGAAACGCTGACGCTCCTCCAGGCTCAGCAGGCCATAGAGCTCATCCTCGTGACCGGCCGCGCTGAACTTGCTCAGCACCGTATCGCGCAAGTCCTGATAGTCCTCGAGCACCTGCAGGCCTGCGGTGGGCGTGTAGAGAAACGCATTGCTGGCGCTGACCATCAGTGAGCCGGCCAGCTCCACATAGTTGGCCTGGTACTCCCACAGGCGCACGGTTTCGACCGTCATTGCTTCGTTCGTGCGGCTGGCCGTCGAGATCAATGCGTGCAAATCCTGGCTCTGCTCAGGGGTGATGATCCCGGCTTCGCGCTTGAGCAGCAGTTGCACTCGGACCTGATCGGCGATCGCCTGGCCGAAGAACTGGCGACGCGATGCGCCATCGGCGCTCGGCACAGCCCAGAAACCTTCGAGCTGCCCGACCAGCAGGTTGACCAGGTGGCGCGAGATTGTCGTGACGGCGGTTTCCCAGAATGGCTGGTCGCCTGTCGCCGGGGACTTTTTCGGATGGGAAAACTCAGGGGAAGACCCGGACGGCCAACGCTGGTGGCGATAGTGCAGAAGGACGGCCTCACTCAGGGACAGGGAGTTGACCCAGCGTCGCGCCGGATGGCTTTCGCCAGCATTTCCTGGCGTTGTTGCCTGGTAGAAGTTGACTTGGGTCTGGCTCTGATCCAGACCGGGGAACGACGCCGTCAGCTGTTGACTCAGCAATGTGTCGAGCAGCGAGGTCAGGGACGGCAGCGCTTTCAATTCGTCGAGCAGAGCCTGGTCATTGAGTTGCTGATGGGTGGAGAGGGTGTTGCGCTGGTCTTCGAACACGTCGCCTTCAATGGTTCGAAAGTCCAGTTCGATGTCGGCGGCGTCCACCACGGTCTTGCGTTGAGACAGCGCGATGAAGGCCAGCAGGTCGTCGTCTTCGCTTGCCGCCTTGAGTTGCGTCATCAGTTGTTCGGTCAGGTCCGAACGGTTGGCGAACTTTTTTATTCCGGCGTACGGGGTGTAGAGAATCAAGCCATTGTCATCGGGCGTAGCAGTCAGCAAAAAGCTGCCGGCCAGCGCCACGGGTTCCAGGCCAGGGATTTTCAGCAGGATCCTTTTCGCCAGCATGGGCGGCGTCTGCTCATCGCGCAGTGCCTGGGTGGCCAGTTCGATATGGCTGAACCATTCGAAGTCCCTTTGCGTCAGTCCGTGGGTTTGGCCAAGCTCTCTCCAGAGGCCGCGCGACGTCAGCGCCTCGGGGAAAAACAGCGGAGTTACTGGTGTAGACATCGTCGAGTCTCGTTCAAGGTGCCACTTAACGGCGCCTGTGGATTGAGCAGCGAGACTAAAAGCCGGTGCGTTGACGCAGGTGGTAAATAGATAACGCACGGGGCGCGGGCATTCGTGACAGGGATATATCTCATCGCCCCTGAGCGAAAGGTTGACAGTTCGCACGCCGCGCGTTGTTAATCGGCGGGTCTTTGTACGCTGTTGTTCCCTCCAATAATCAGTCTGGAGCTTCAGATGTCTGCGCCACACGATCACGCCTCTACCGCAGTCTCGTCACACCTGTCATTCGAAGCGCTGAGCGCTTTGCTGGAGAAGATTTTTCTGCGTCACGGCACGTCGGGCGAGGTTGCCAGGGTGCTGGCGCAAAACTGCGCCGGTGCCGAGCGCGACGGCGCGCACAGTCACGGGGTTTTCCGCATTCCGGGTTATGTTTCGACGCTGCAAAGCGGCTGGGTCAATGGCCAGGCCGTTCCAGTGGTCGAAGATGTGGCTTCAGGGTTTGTGCGGGTCGACGCCAATAATGGTTTTGCGCAGCCGGCCCTGGCGGCGGCACGCGAGTTGCTGGTGCAGAAGGCCCGAAGTGCCGGCATCGCGGTGCTGGCGATCCGTAACTCACACCATTTCGCGGCCTTGTGGCCGGATGTCGAACCCTTCGCGGATGAAGGCCTCGTGGCATTGAGCGTGGTCAACAGCATGACCTGCGTGGTGCCCCACGGTGCCGACCGGCCGCTGTTCGGCACCAACCCGATTGCCTTCGCTGCGCCGCGGGCCGATGGCGGACCGATTGTCTTCGACCTGGCCACCAGTGCCATTGCCCATGGCGATGTGCAAATTGCCGCACGCGAGGGTGAACGCTTGCCGGCAGGGATGGGGGTAGACAGCCTCGGCCAGCCGACCACAGACCCGAAGGCGATTCTTGAGGGCGGCGCGTTGCTGCCTTTTGGCGGGCACAAGGGCTCGGCGTTGTCGATGATGGTCGAGTTGCTTGCGGCGGCACTGACCGGCGGCAATTTCTCCTTCGAGTTCGACTGGAAGAACCACCCTGGCGCCAAGACGCCCTGGACTGGCCAATTGCTTATCGTGATCGATCCGGGCAAAGCGGCGGGGCAAAGTTTTGCCGAACGCAGCCAGGAACTGGTGCGGCAAATGCACGGTGTCGGTCTGAAGCGTTTGCCGGGTGACCGGCGTCATCATCAGCGCGCCAAGTCGCTGGCCAATGGCATTGAACTGGATGCCCGGACGCTGGCGAATCTGCGGGAGCTGGCGGGGGCGTGATCCTTTAGATACACCGCAACCTCCTGTGGGAGCGGGCTTGCTCGCGAAGGCGTCGTGTCAGCCAATATCCAAGTTGCTGACACACCGCCTTCGCGAGCAAGCCCGCTCCCACAGGGTTCAGTGTTTGCCAGTGCTTAGCGACGCCCCAACAACAACCCCACCACCAGGCCAAACCCGGCGGAAATCGCCACGGTTTGCCATGGATGCCCGCCGATATAGGTTTCAGTGGCCTCGACCGCGGGCAGGGTGCGGTCGCGCACGCTACTCACCGAATCCCTGGCCTGCTGGAGTTTCAGGGCGATTTGTCCGTGAAGGGTCTCCGCTTCTTCCCCGACCAGCGAGGCGCTGCTTTTCAGCAGCTTTTCCGACTCTTCGATCAGCGATTGAAGCTCGCTGAACGCTTGATCCTTGATTTGATCTTCGGCGGCTTGAGCGGCGGTTTTGCGGGCCATTGAAGTACTCCTTGCAGGTGAGTGGACAGTGAACAATGGAGTCAGTCGCCGTCGGAAAAGTTGCAGCTATTTTGCCCGGGGAGGCCATCTTGCTGAAAAACCGGCGCAGGACATTTCGTCCTACAGTGTAAGATGTCGCCTATTTTACGCAGCAGGAAATTCCCATGAGCTTCAATCTGGCCGACAAACCCCTCGCCGAGCGCGCTGCGCTTGAAGACGAGAAATCCCGTCTGTTCGAACTCTGGCAAAACAACCTGGGCAAAGCCAAGGGTGAGGCCGCGCGGTTGTTCGGCGAACGGGCCAAGCGCAAAGGCAAGTGGGCGGAATGGGTGCGCGCCGAACTGGATGGCATGTCGCCCCCGGAATACGCCAACATGGTGCGCAGTGAAGTCAATCGCCTGATGGCGGCCAACAAGTAACAACCGTTGTCACGCGAAGCTCGCGACAATCGCCTCGCGCACTTTCAACACCACCGGGTCAAGCTGGGTGCTGGTCCGCCAGCCCAGTTCGATCGGGTAGCGCGGCAAGGCCAAGGGGCAGGGCAGCAGCGCCAGTCCGCTGAGCGTTGCGATGCTTTGGGCGGCATGGGCCGGAATGGTCGCCACCGCCCGGCTGCCTTTGAGCAAATGGGGCAACGCGGCAAAATGCGTGGTCGAGGCGCACACCCGTCGACTGAGCCCCAGCGCCGCCAATCCTTCATCGGTAATCCCGATAAAACCGCCGGAGGACACCAGAATGTGTTCGCGGGCCACAAACTCCTCAAGACTGATGCTCTGCTGGCCCTCGACCAGGCTCGACGGGTCCACCAGGCACAGATAACCACCTTCCCCCAGCACCTGACGACTGAGCAGCCGCTCGGCAAACCCGCCCGCAGCAATCGCCAGGTCAATGCTGCGTTCCATCAGCGCCTGGGCGACGATCTGGCTGTGGGTCTGGCGGAAGATCAACCGCAGTTTCGGCGCGCACCGGGCGATTTCTTCGATCAGCCGCCGGCCGTAGGCAATCTCGAAATCATCCGACATTCCCAAGGTGACCGAGCGACCTTCGTACTGTTGCGCGGCCGGATCGACCATCGCCAGGCTCTGCCGGCATTTGTTCAGGGCATCGCTGACCACCGGTTTGAGCTGATTGGCCTTGAGCGAGGGGGCCAGGCCGCGTCCGGTGCGCACGAACAACTGATCGCCATACACCTCGCGCAACCGACGCAAGGCCGCGCTGACGGCCGATTGCGTCACGCCCAGGCGCAGTGCGGCACGGCTGGCGCTGGACTCTTCGTGCAGTGCTTCGAAGACTTTGAGCAGATTGAGGTCGACGTCGGTGATATTCATTTGGTTCATATCATTCAGCAGTGAATCGGTCTTTATTGATGATCACGTGGCGCAGGAGAATGAGCAACACCTGATGCGAATGGAGTTTCCGAGATGCCCAAATCAATCGTTGCGGCCCTGCAAATCGGCGCCTTGCCCGGTGGCAAGGCTGAAACCCTGGAACAGATCCTGTCCTATGAAAACGCGATCATCGAATCCGGCGCCGGGTTGGTGGTGATGCCGGAAGCGCTGCTGGGCGGTTATCCAAAAGGCGAGGGCTTTGGCACGCAATTGGGCTATCGCCTGCCGCAAGGGCGCGAAGCCTTTGCTCGCTATTTTGCCAATGCCATCGACGTACCCGGCGCGGAAACCGAGGCGCTGGCGGCGCTGTCTGCACGCACCGCAGCCAATCTGGTGATCGGCGTGATCGAGCGCGCCGGCAGCACCTTGTACTGCACCGCGCTGTACTTCGATCCGCAGGCAGGGCTGCTGGCCAAACACCGCAAGTTGATGCCCACGGGCACCGAACGGCTGATCTGGGGCAAGGGCGATGGTTCGACCTTGCCGGTGATCGACAGCCAGGTCGGGCGCGTCGGTGCGCTGGTGTGCTGGGAAAACATGATGCCGCTGCTGCGCACCGCGATGTACGCCAAGGGCGTGGAGGTGTGGTGCGCGCCGACCGTGGACGAGCGGGAGATGTGGCAAGTCAGCATGCGCCACATCGCCCATGAGGGGCGCTGCTTTGTGGTCAGTGCCTGTCAGGTCCAGGCATCGCCCCAGGCCTTGGGTGTGGACATCGCCAACTGGCCGGCGGAGCGGCCGTTGATCGCCGGCGGCAGCGTGATCGTCGGTCCCATGGGCGACATCCTCGCCGGACCGTTGCGTGACAGCGCCGGTTTGCTCACCGCACAAATCGACACGGACGACCTGGTACGCGCCCGCTACGACTTTGACGTGGTCGGCCACTACGCGCGGCCGGATGTGTTCGAGCTGACCGTGGACGAACGCGCCAAACCCGGGGTGCGCTTCATCGCTTGATACCCTGCGGGCTTTGGCCAAAGCAGTCAGACAACTTGATAGCTTTGACCATTGCCCGGTAACCCGCGCAGAGCGAGTATTTCCCTGTTGATTACGGTTCCCCCCAACCTAATAAAAAACACAGAGGGATTCTGGCAATGCGCGATTACTTGTCTGCTACTTCTCAGTTCAACTATCAGCACACCGTCGATGCCGCACTCGCGGGCGATTTGACGGCCCTCAACGCCTGTGTCGAATGCTGTGACCGGCATGCCTTGCCGGGTCGCATCGCACTGTTCTGGGAAGGACGCGACGGCACCGGTGCGACGTACACCTTCGCCGACTTGCAAGACAAGGCCGCGCGTTTCGCCAACTACCTGCTGGCTCAGGGCGTGAAGAAAGGCGACAAGGTCGCCGGCCTGTTGCCACGCAATATCGAGCTGTTGATCACCGTGTTCGCCACCTGGCGCATCGGCGCGGTGTATCAACCGCTGTTTACCGCGTTCGGCCCCAAAGCCATCGAGCATCGCCTGAGCAGCTCTGGCGCCAAAGTGGTGGTGACCGATGCAGTGAACCGGTCGAAACTCGCCGAAGTCGCCGATTGCCCGACCACGGTGACCGTCACCGGCGCCAAAGGGCAGGGCCTGGTGCGTGGCGATTTCAGTTTCTGGGCCGAACTGGCCAACTATTCCGCCGACTGTGAACCGGTGCTGCTGACCGGCGAAGATCCGTTCCTGCTGATGTTCACCTCGGGCACCACCGGCCCGTCGAAAGCACTGTCGGTGCCGCTCAAGGCCATCGTTGCCTTCCAGAGCTACACCCGCGATGCGGTGGATCTGCGCCCGGAAGACGCCTTCTGGAACGTCGCCGATCCGGGTTGGGCCTACGGTATTTATTTCGGTGTCACCGGGCCAATGGCCATGGGCCATCCGATCACCTTTTACGATGGCCCGTTCACCCTCGAAAGCACCTGCCGGGTAATCAACAAGTACGGGATCACCAACCTCACCGGTTCGCCGACGGCCTACCGCTTACTGATTGCCGGCGGCGATGAATTCGCCAGATCGATCAAGGGCAAGCTGCGCATCGTCAGTAGCGCCGGCGAGCCGCTGAACCCGGAAGTGATCCGCTGGTTCGCCGACAACCTCGGCGTCGTGATCCACGACCACTACGGCCAGACCGAACTGGGCATGGTGCTGTGCAATCACCACGGCCTTGAGCACCCGATTCACATGGGCGCCGCCGGTTTTGCCTCGCCGGGCCACCGCATCGTGGTGCTGGATGACGACTACAAGGAACTCGGCGTTGGCCAGCCGGGCATCCTGGCCATCGACCGCAGCCAGTCGCCGATGTGCTGGTTCGCCGGTTACGAAGGCGGGCCGACCAAGGCTTTTGTCGGCAACTATTACCTGAGTGGCGACACCGTCGAGTGGAACCCGGACGGCAGCATCAGCTTCGTCGGTCGCAGCGATGACGTGATCACCACCTCCGGCTACCGGGTCGGTCCGTTCGATGTGGAAAGTGCGCTGATCGAACACCCGGCCGTGGTCGAGGCCGCCGTGGTTGGCAAGCCCGATCCGGAGCGCACCGAACTGGTCAAGGCGTTCGTCGTGCTCAGCGCGCAATACCGCGCCGCCCCCGAGTTGGCCGAAGAGCTGCGCCAACACGTGCGCAAGCGTCTGGCGGCGCACTCGTACCCTCGTGAAATCGAATTTGTCAGCGAATTGCCGAAAACCCCAAGCGGCAAATTGCAGCGCTTTATCTTGCGCAACCAGGAAATCGCCAAGGCTCAAGAGGCCGCGGCGAAGAACCTTCCAGCTTGAATCCAGGGAAACAATGATGCAGATCGAGAACAAGATTTTTATCGTCACCGGTGGCGCTTCCGGCCTCGGTGCAGCGACTGCCGAGGTACTGGTCGCCGCTGGCGCGAAAGTGATGCTGGTGGACATGAACGCCGAAGCCGTTGCAGCCCAGGCCCAGCGCCTTGGCGCACACAGCGTGGTGGCGGACATCAGCGACGAAGCGGCGGCCGAAGCCGCGGTGCAGGCGACGGTCAAGGCTTTTGGCGGCCTCAATGGCCTGGTCAATTGCGCCGGCATCGTGCGTGGCGAGAAGATTCTCGGCAAAAATGGTCCACACGCGCTGGCCAGTTTCAGCCAGGTGATCAACGTCAACCTGATCGGCAGCTTCAACATGCTGCGTCTTGCGGCAGCGGCGATTGCCGAGACCGAAGCGGATGCCGATGGCGAGCGCGGCGTGATCATCAACACCGCGTCTGCCGCGGCTTACGACGGTCAGATCGGCCAGGCGGCTTACGCGGCGTCCAAGGGTGCGATTGTCAGCCTGACCTTGCCGGCGGCCCGCGAACTGGCGCGTTTCGGCATCCGTGTCATGACGATCGCCCCAGGCATCTTCGAGACGCCGATGATGGCCGGCATGACCCAGGAAGTCCGCGATTCCCTGGCCGCAGGCGTGCCATTCCCGCCGCGTTTGGGCAAACCGGGCGAGTATGCCGGGCTGGTCAAGCATATTATTGAAAACAGCATGCTCAACGGCGAGGTGATCCGTCTCGACGGTGCCTTGCGCATGGCCGCCAAGTAAGGAGGATTTGTCATGACAATGTCCAACGATCCAATTGTTATCGTCAGCGCCGTCCGCACCCCGATGGGCGGTTTCCAGGGCGAACTGAAAAGCCTGACCGCGCCGCAACTCGGTGCGGCCGCCATCAAGGCCGCCGTCGAACGTGCCGGCGTTGCCAGTGATAGTGTCGACGAAGTGTTGTTCGGCTGCGTACTGCCGGCAGGCCTTGGCCAGGCCCCTGCGCGTCAGGCGGCGCTGGGCGCGGGGCTGGATAAATCGACCCGCTGCACCACTCTGAACAAGATGTGCGGTTCCGGCATGGAAGCGGCGATCCTGGCCCATGACATGCTGGTGGCGGGCAGTGCCGACGTGGTGGTCGCCGGTGGCATGGAAAGCATGTCCAACGCGCCCTATCTGCTGGACCGCGCCCGTGCCGGCTACCGCATGGGCCATGGCCGGGTGCAGGACTCGATGTTTCTCGACGGCCTCGAAGACGCCTACGACAAGGGCCGCCTGATGGGCACCTTCGCCGAAGAATGCGCCGAAACCAACAGCTTCAGCCGTGAAGCCCAGGACGCGTTCGCCATTGCCTCGACCACCCGCGCACAGCAGGCGATCAAGGACGGCAGCTTCAAGGACGAAATCGTTCCGCTGACCGTGACGGTCGGCAAAGAGCAAGTCGTGATCAGCAACGACGAGCAGCCACCTAAAGCCAGGCTGGACAAGATCGCCTCGTTGAAACCGGCGTTCCGCGAAGGCGGTACGGTGACGGCGGCCAACTCCAGTTCGATCTCCGACGGTGCCGCTGCGTTGGTGCTGATGCGCCAGTCGCAGGCACAGAAGCAAGGTCTGAAACCCTTGGCGGTGATTCATGGCCACGCCGCATTCGCCGACACCCCGGGCCTATTCCCGGTGGCGCCAATCGGTGCGATCAAGAAATTGATGAAAAAAACCGGCTGGTCGCTCAATGACGTCGATCTGGTGGAAGTCAACGAAGCCTTCGCCGTGGTCGGCATGGCCGCGATGACTCATCTGGAAATCCCCCACGAGAAACTCAACGTGCACGGCGGCGCTTGCGCCCTCGGGCACCCGATCGGTGCGTCCGGTGCGCGGATTCTGGTGACCCTGCTTTCGGCCCTGCGCCAGAAAGGCTTGAAACGTGGCGTTGCAGCGATTTGTATCGGCGGCGGTGAAGCGACGGCCATGGCCGTGGAATGCCTCTACTGAAACTGACGCCAATCCCATGTGGGAGCGGGCTTGCTCGCGAAAGCGGTGTGTCATTCAACAAAGATGTCGACTGACACGGCCTCTTCGTCGGATCGCCGCCCGGAGCAAGCCCGCTCCCACAGGGGGCTGCGTCGTAACCAGATTCAAGGATTCACCATGATCCCCAATGACGACCAACAACAAATCCGCGACATGGCCCGGGACTTTGCCCAGGAACGGCTGAAGCCGTTCGCTGCCGAGTGGGACCGCGAGCATCGCTTTCCCAAGGAAGCCATCGGCGAGATGGCCGCACTGGGCTTCTTCGGCATGCTGGTGCCGGAGCAGTGGGGCGGATGTGACACCGGTTACCTGGCCTACGCCATGGCGCTGGAAGAAATCGCCGCCGGCGATGGCGCCTGCTCGACCATCATGAGCGTGCACAACTCCGTGGGCTGTGTGCCGATTCTCAACTACGGCACCGATGAGCAGAAAGAGCGCTTCCTCAAGCCACTGGCCAGCGGTGCGATGCTTGGCGCTTTCGCCCTGACCGAACCCCAGGCCGGTTCCGACGCCAGTGGCCTGAAAACCCGTGCGCGCCTGGAAGGCGATCACTACGTGCTCAACGGCTGCAAGCAATTCATCACCTCCGGGCAGAATGCCGGGGTGGTGATCGTGTTTGCGGTGACCGATCCGAGCGCTGGCAAACGCGGCATCAGCGCCTTTATCGTGCCGACCGATTCGCCGGGCTACACCGTTGCGCGGGTCGAAGACAAGCTCGGTCAGCATGCGTCCGACACCTGCCAGATCCTCTTCGAAGACGTGAAGGTGCCGCTGGCCAATCGTTTGGGCGAGGAGGGCGAAGGCTACAGGATTGCCCTGGCCAACCTTGAAGGCGGCCGCGTCGGCATCGCTTCGCAATCGGTGGGCATGGCCCGTGCCGCATTCGAAGCGGCGCGTGATTACGCCCGTGAGCGCGAGAGCTTCGGCAAGCCGATCATCGAGCACCAGGCCGTGGCCTTTCGCCTGGCGGACATGGCGACCCAGATCGCTGTGGCGCGGCAAATGGTGCACTACGCCGCCGCCCTGCGCGACAGCGGCAAGCCAGCGCTGGTCGAAGCGTCGATGGCCAAGTTGTTCGCCTCGGAAATGGCCGAGAAGGTATGCTCCTCGGCGCTGCAAACCCTGGGCGGTTACGGTTACCTCAACGACTTTCCGCTGGAACGGATCTACCGCGACGTGCGGGTCTGCCAGATCTATGAAGGCACCAGCGATATTCAGCGCATGGTCATTTCGCGCAATCTATAAGAAGGAGTCCCCTGTGAGTTATGAAACGATTTTGCTGGAAACCCACGGCCGCGTTGGCCTGATCACCCTCAACCGTCCACAAGCGTTGAACGCGTTGAACGCGCAGATCGTCAGCGAACTGAACCACGCCCTCGATGGCTTCGAGGCTGACTCGAACATCGGCTGCATCGTCCTGACCGGTTCGAAAAAAGCCTTCGCCGCCGGTGCCGATATCAAGGAAATGGCCGAGCTGACCTATCCGCAGATCTACATCGACGACCTGTTCAGCGACAGCGATCGCGTGGCCAACCGCCGCAAACCGATCATCGCGGCGGTCAACGGTTTCGCCCTGGGTGGCGGCTGCGAACTGGCGTTGATGTGCGACTTCATCCTGGCTGGTGACAACGCCCGATTCGGCCAGCCGGAAATCAACCTCGGCGTGCTGCCGGGCATGGGCGGCACCCAGCGCCTGACCCGCGCGGTGGGCAAGGCCAAGGCCATGGAAATGTGCCTTAGCGGTCGTCTGATCGATGCCGTGGAAGCGGAGCGTTGCGGGATTGTCGCGCGTATCGTGCCGAGTGATGAGCTGCTGGATGAAGCGCTGAAAGTCGCGGCGCTGATTGCCAAGAAGTCGCTGCCGATTGCGATGATGGTCAAGGAAAGCGTCAACCGTGCCTTTGAAGTGAGCCTGGCCGAAGGCGTGCGCTTTGAGCGCCGGGTGTTCCATGCGGCGTTTGCGACGCAGGATCAGAAGGAAGGGATGGCGGCGTTTATTGCCAAGCGTGAGGCTGAGTTCCAAGGCAAGTGATGTTAACGCCATTTTGAGCAAGCCTGCTCCTGTAGGAGCGAGCTTGCTCGCGAAAAACCTGAGGGCGCCGGGTTGATTCAGGTGCCCCGCGTCATTGTTGACCTCCATCGCGAGCGAGCTCGCTCCTACAGGGCTTCACACCAGGTAGTTCTTCAGTTCGCGGGCAATCACCATCCGCTGAATCTCGCTCGACCCTTCGTAGATCTGCGTGATCCGCGCATCCCGGTAGTACTTCTCCACCGGATAGTCTTCCAGATACCCATACCCGCCATGAATCTGAATGGCGGACGAGCAGACCTTTTCCGCCATTTCCGAAGCAAACAGCTTGGCTTGTGACGCCTCCGACAGGCAGGGTTTGCCGGCCGTGCGCAGGCGGGCAGCGTGCAGGATCAGCAGTCGCGCGGCGTTCAACTGCATGTGCATGTCGGCCAGCAGGTTGGCGATGCTCTGGTGCTCATTGATCGTTTTGCCGAACTGCACACGATCACGGGAGTAGGCCAGCGCCGCTTCGAACGCCGCGCGGGCGATGCCCAGTGCCTGGGCGGCGATGCCGATGCGGCCGCCTTCGAGGTTGGACAGGGCGATGGCCAGGCCTTTTCCGCGCTCGCCGAGCAGATTGGCCTCAGGGATGGTGCAGTTGTTCAGGGTCACCGCACAGGTGTCGGAAGCACGTATGCCCATCTTGTGTTCGGTGCGATCAACGATAAAGCCGGCAGTGTCGGTCGGCACCAGGAACGCCGAGATGCCACGTTTGCCCAGGTCCGGATCGGTCACGGCAAACACAATCGCCAGCTTGGCACGCTTGCCATTGCTGACGAACTGCTTGGCGCCGTTGATCACCCACTGGCCGTCGCGCAGTTCGGCGCGGGTGCGCAGGTTGTGCGCCTCGGAACCGGCCTGGGGTTCGGTCAGGCAGAAGCAGCCGATGACCTTTCCGCTGGCCAGGTCCGCCAGCCAGGTCTGTTTCTGTTCTTCGCTGCCGTAGTTGAGCACCGGCCCGCAGCCCACGGAGTTGTGGATGCTCATGAAGGCGCCGGTAGCACCGTCGCCGGCGGAAATCTCTTCTACCGCCAGCGCGTAGGCCACGTAATCGACATAGGTGCCACCCCATTCCTCGGGGACCACCATGCCCAGCAGGCCCAGTTCACCCATCTTCGCCACCAGACCGTCATCGATCCAGCCGGCCTTTTCCCAGGCCTGGGCATGGGGCGCGATTTCGCCGCGGGCAAAATCCCGGGCCATGTCGCGGATCATGACTTGCTCTTCGCTCAATTCGATATCGTGCATGGCTCAGCTCTCGCTCTGGTCAAACTCGCTGAAGAAGCTCGCCACGTGTTCGGCGTCCAGCGCCTCGAGGGTGGGCGGGTTCCAGCGCGGTGTCTTGTCTTTGTCGATCAGCAAGGCGCGCACGCCTTCGATCAGGTCGCCGCGCTCGAACCACTGGCGGTCCAGATGCAGCTCAAGGGCGAAACATTGTTCCAGTGGCAGCTCGCGTCCGCGACGGAGCATTTCCAGGGTCACGGCCATGGCCAGCGGCGAGCGGGTTTCCAGCAGGTCGGCGGTGGTGATGGCCCACTCATGGCTGTCGGCGACCGCTACCTGACGCAGTTGCTTCACAATACTCGGCACATCGGGTTGGGCGAAGAAGTGGTCGATGGCCGGGCGCAAGGTCGCCAGTGGCGCATCAGGCAGATGCTGCCTGGCGAGTGTTGCCAGCAGGCCTTGCAGATCCTTGAGCGGCGTGTCGTGCCATTCGAGCTGGTCGAGTTTTTCGTCCAGCGTGCCCAGCTTGGCGCTTTCGATGTACCAGTCGGCCAGGCCGCAATACAGCGCATCGGCGGCGCGAATCTGTACCCCGCTGACGCCGAGGTAAATCCCCAGTTCACCGGGGATGCGCGGCAGGAAGTAACTGCCGCCGACGTCCGGGAAGTAGCCGATGCCGACTTCCGGCATGGCCAGGCGGCTTTTCTCGGTGACCACACGCAAGTCCGCGCCTTGCACCAGGCCCATGCCGCCACCGAGGACAAAACCGTCCATCAGGGCCAGCACCGGTTTGCGGTAATGGTGGATCGCGAGGTCGAGGGCGTATTCCTCGACGAAGAAATCTTCATGCAGGGTGTCGCCGCTTTTGAAGCTGTCATGCAGCGAGCGAATGTCACCACCGGCGCAGAAGGCTTTTTCCCCGGCACCGCGCAAGACCACGGCATGGACTTGCGGATCCTGGGCCCAGGCGTCGAGCTGGCGGTGCAGGTTGCGCACCATGTCCAGGGTGAGGGCATTGAGGCCGGCGGGGCGGTTGAGGGTCAGGTGACCAATGTGGTTGCGTACCTCGGCCAGCACTTCGTTTTGCAGGGCATCCATGAACTGCGCCCCCTTCGATGAAACTTGAGCAGTCATCACTAACTCCCTGCTTTTATTGTCTTTATCGAGATGCTCGCGCGCGAGCGATGACGGATCGTATCAGTGCAAATTTGCCTTGTACAACCCGGATAAGTGCAGGTTATCTGTGCAATTTTGCATGTCGGTGTCCGGTATTGTTACAGCGTAGACCAAGGCCAATTCAGGCAAACGCCGCGAGCAGATCCTCTTCGAACGCCTTCTGCGCCTCGCCGGCCACCTGTGCCCGGTGCCGGGCCAGATGAAACTCGACATCGAAACTCATGTCGCCTCGGCGCACGGCCCTGAGCAAACCCTTGTCTTCCCAGCCACGAGCGAAGTGGCTGGGCAAGTAACCGACATGCCTGCCGGAAAGGATGAAGGCGAGGGTGCCTTCGACTTGTTCGGAGCGTGCCGAACACAACTTGCCCTGGAAGGGTTCGTCACTGCGCAGGAAACGGTAGGGGTGGTCGACCCGGTCGCAGGCCTGCAGATCCTGATCGTCCGGGTTCGGGTTGGTGAACAGCGGATGGCCGGGGGCGCAATACAGATGCTGGGTTTCAATGAACAATTGGCGGTAGTCAAACGCACTTTGCACTTGCGAGAAGTAGCCGATGGCCAGGTCCAGCCGCTGTTGCAGCAGCAGGCGCTCCATTTCGCCGGGCATGGCGCTGATCAGTTCGATGCGCACTGACTCGTCCCGTTCACGGAAGCGCCGGATCGCCCCGGCCACCCGTTGCAGCACCGATTGATCCAGGGCTTCGGACAGACCCAGGCGCACTTCGCCGATCAAGCGCCCGGCCACGCCGTTGGATTGATGACGGAAGGCTTCGATGGACTGGAACAATCCACGGGTGGCGCTGAGCAGTTGTTCGCCCTTGGGTGTGATCCGGAACCCGCCCTTGCCACGACTGCATAGCCGATAGCCAAGGCGCGTTTCCAGTTTGGCCATTTGCTGGCTGATGCTCGACTGGCTCAACCCCAACTCGCCCTGGGCGGCGCTGAAACCACCGCACTCCACCACGCTGACAAACAGACGCAACAATTGCAGATCCAGATCGTGGAGCTGGCCGAGCATCAAACATTACTCCGTCATAAAGTCAGGTTAATTAACTTGATATTTTACCAATGTATCCGACGACGCATCCTGCCACCACTTCCTCTGGTCAGGTGTTCGTCATGGCTCCCATGTTCAAGCTGTGTTTACCCGCGCTGTTCCTTGCCATGGCCGCCTCGGTCCAGGCCGAAGACAAGGTGGTCAATCTGTACAGTTGGGCCGATTACGTGGCCCCCGAAACCCTGCAACGGTTTGAGCAGGAGACGGGCATCCATGTGCGCTACGACACCTTTGATTCTTCGGAGGTGCTGGAGACCAAGTTGCTCACCGGTGGCAGCGGTTATGACGTGGTGGTGCCGTCCTCCAGCGTGCTGGCCCGGGGTCTTGCGGCGGGGGCGTTGAAACCGATTCCCCATGAAGGACTCAAGGGTTACGCCAACCTCGATCCGGACTTGCTGGAAAAACTCGCCGCTGTCGACCCGGGCAACCGTTACGGCGTGCCTTACACCTGGGGCACCCTGGGTTTGGGCATGAACGTCGAGGCGGTCAAGCAGCGCTTGCCGGATGCGCCGCTCAACAGCCTGGACCTGCTGTTCAAACCCGAGTACGCGAGCCAGTTGAAAGACTGCGGCATCGCCATTCTCGACTCACCCCAGGAGGTGATCGGACTGGCGCTGCATTACCTGGGTAAAGATCCCTACAGCACGGACAAGAACGATCTGTCAGCCGCCGAGGCGTTGCTGCATCAGCTACAGCCGAACGTGCTGTACGTCGCCACCGGGCGGCAGATCAGCGACCTGGCCAATGGCAGCGTGTGCCTGGCGCTGACCTACAACGGTGACGCGAGCATGGCCGCCGACCAGGCACGCAAGGCGAACAAACCCTATGAAATCGCCTACCGGATTCCCAGGGAAGGCACCCTCGTGTGGCAGGACAACCTGGCGATTCCCAAGGATGCGCCGCACCCCGAAGCCGCCCGCGTCTTTATCGAGTTCATGTTGCGCCCCGAGTCCGTCGCGGCACTGACTAATACGTTGTTCTTCGCCACGGCGAACCAGGCCGCCACGCCGCTGGTGGATGAAGCGGTGCGCACCGATCCGAACATCTACCCGCTGGCCGACGTGCGGGAACGGCTTTACGCCGACCGCAGCATGAGACTCAAGGACATGCGCCAGCGCACCCGCTTGTGGACCACTTTCCGTAGCCGCCAATAAGAAAAGAGAAGGAGCCTTCAATGGACGTCCCGATGCAGAACGATCAAGCCATTACCCGCGACAGCCTATACGGTACGGCCGCCGAAAGTACCTACGCTGGTATCACCAGTTTCATGCGTCGGCGCTACAGTCGTGACCTGCGTGGCGTTGATGTGGCCGTCAGTGGCGTGCCGTTCGACACGGCCACCAGCAACCGCCCCGGCGCCCGCTTCGGACCACGGGGCATTCGTGCCGCCTCTGCCGGGATCGCCTGGGAACGGCACTGGCCGTGGACGTTTGACCCGTTCGATCATCTGGCGGTCATCGACTACGGCGATTGCGATTTCGATTACGGCTCGCCGCAGTCGACGCCTGAAATGATTGAGGCCCACGCCGAGCACATCCTCAATGCCGGCACGGCAATGCTGACCTTTGGCGGCGACCATTTCATCACCTATCCGCTGCTCAAGGCCCATGCCCGCAAGCATGGGGCGTTGTCGCTGATCCACTTCGACGCCCACAGCGACACCTGGCCGGATGAAGAGGGCAAGCGCATCGACCACGGCACCATGTTCTGGCACGCGGCCAAGGAAGGGCTGGTAGACCCGTCGCGCTCGGTACAAATCGGTTTGCGCACCACCAATGATGATCACCAGGGCTTTCAAGTGCTGGACGCGCGGCAGGTGCATCGCCGTGGCTGCGAGGCGATTGTCGAGGCGATTCGCGCGCGGGTCGGCGACAACCCGGTGTACCTGACCTTCGACATCGACTGCCTCGATCCGGCGTTCGCTCCGGGTACCGGAACACCGGTGTGCGGCGGCTTGAGCACGGTGCAGGCGCTGGAGATTCTCGGCGGTCTGCGCGGGATCAACCTGGTGGGCATGGACGTGGTGGAAGTGGCCCCGGCCTATGACAGCGCGGAGATTACGTCACTGGCGGCGGCGACGCTGGCGATGGAGATGCTGTGTTTGTATGCGGCCAAACACAAGGTCGATAAGTAATACAAAACCCAATGTGGGAGCGGGCTTGCTCGCGAAAGCGGTATGTCATTCAACACCAATGTCGACTGAAACGACGCTTTCGCGAGCAAGTCGGATCGCCGCACCGCCGCTCCCACAATTTTGATTTGTGTCAGGCCACTGGAATGGCCGGCAGGTCGAGAATCTGCCCCCCGCTGAACCGCGCGAACGAACCGGAAATGGATTCGTGCGGCACGCCTTTGGCCACGTCACTGACGCCGTCCAGTCGCGCCAACTGCTCGGTGCTCAACTGCACATCCAGCGCCCCCAATGTCGCGTCCAGTTGCTCACGGGTCCGGGAACCGAGGATCGGGATCAGCGCCGTGGTCGAGCGCCTGGCCTTTTCCCGCAACCAGGCGATGGCCACGTGGGTCGGGCTGGCGTCCAGTTCTGCGGCGACATCGATCAAGGTGTCGAGCAGGGCGGTTTCGCGGGCGCTTTTTTCGGCGTGAATCAGCACGCCGAGCTTGTTCGCGCGATTGTCGCCCTCACTGTTGCGATATTTGCCAGTCAGGAAGCCGCCACCCAGCGGCGACCACAAGGTCGCTGCCAGACCCAGGGCTTCGGCCATCGGCAGTTGTTCACGCTCAGCAGTGCGTTCGGCGAGGCTGTACTCGACCTGGATCGCGGCAATCGGCGCAAAACCACGCACCTCGGCCAAGAGGTCGGCGCGGGCGATGCGCCACGCGGGGAAGTTCGACAGCCCGGCGTAATGAATCTTGCCGGCACTGACCAGGTCGTCGAAGCCGCGCAGGATCTCTTCCATGGGCGTGACGCCGTCGCTCATGTGCGCCCAGAACAGGTCGATATGCTCGGTCTTCAGCCGTTTAAGGCTTTCTTCGACGGCGCGCACCATGTTCTTGCGGCTGTTACCGGTGTGGGAAATGCCGGCCGCCGGTGTAGTCCCGAGGGTGTATTTGGTGGCGATGACCAGGCGATCCCGCTCTGCGGCGATGAATTCGCTGAGCATGGCCTCGGACTGCCCGCCCTGATAGCCGTTGGCGGTATCGATGAAATTGCCACCGGCTTCCAGATAGCCATCAAAAATCCGTCTGGCTTCGTCACGCTCGGCGCCATGGCCCCAACCGGTACCGAAATTACCGGCACCCAGTGCCAGTTCGGAAACACGCAAGCCGGTTTTACGACCGAAAACTTTGTAATGCATGGGATGACTCCAGAGGGATGGCGACAAGATTTAATAGATTTTCAGCAACATCTATTAAATATGATGCTAGTAATTTAAAGCGTCAAGGCGCTTTTCCTTTCTGCACAAAACTGCCGATCACCGGTCACGTTTTTCATTCGCAATGGCATACTGCCGCCCATGACTATCGATTCCCCCTTAAGCGCCTGGCAGCATGCCATCGAACAAAAGGGCTTCGTCCAGGACGAGGCCCAGGAACATGCCGTGTGGGCCCTGCAAAAGTGCCACGAAGCCCTGCACGAAGGCCGCGCGCCCATTTCCGGCGTGTACCTGTGGGGGCCGGTGGGGCGGGGCAAGACCTGGTTGATGGACCAGTTCTACCAAAGCCTGCGCGTACCGGCGCGGCGCCAGCACTTTCACCACTTCATGGGCTGGGTGCACCAGCGCTCGTTTCAACTGACCGGCACCGCCGATCCGCTCAAGGCGTTGGCCCGTGAACTGGCCGAAGAAGTGCGCGTTCTGTGTTTCGATGAGTTGTTCGTCAACGACATCGGCGACGCGATTATTCTCGGGCGCCTGTTCCAGGTGATGTTCGAACAGGGCGTGGTGGTGGTCTGCACGTCCAATCTGCCGCCGGACCAGTTGTACGCCGACGGCTTCAATCGCGACCGTTTCATGCCCGCCATCGCGGCGATCAAGCAGCACATGCAGGTGATTGCGGTGGATGGTGCGGAAGACCATCGCCTGCATCCGGGTGCCGGTTCGCAACGCTACTGGGTGGCCGAGCCCGGCAGGCCCGGCGCGCTGGGTGAAGTGTTCCAGACGTTGAGCGTCGGCCAGTCGGTTTCGAGCGAGTCGATCCAGGTCGGTTACCGCACCCTTGAGGTGGTCAAGGCCAGCCCGACTGTGCTCTGGACCCGTTACGCCGCGCTGTGCGAGCAACCCTTCGCGGCCATGGATTTCATCGCCCTGTGCGATACCTACGGCGCTATTCTGTTGAGTGACGTGCCCAACCTCAGCGCACAGAAACGCGCCGGGCGCATTGCCCGTGGCACCGAGGACGGTGTCGAGCGGGTGGACGCGGGGGATCGCGAGTTGCCGCAGTTGTCGGTGCATGACGACGGGGTGCGACGGTTCATTGCCCTGGTGGACGAGTGCTACGACCGCAAGGTGCCGCTGTACCTTGAGGCGCAGGTGCCGATGGCGTCGCTTTACACCGAGGGTTATCTGGAGTTCCCGTTCCGCCGCACCCTCAGTCGATTGCAGGAAATGCAACTGCAACGGTTTGCCGAAGTTTGATCGGGATTTGATCGGGAGCAGCGAACATGAATCAGCCCCTGTCACACCATTTGCTGACCATGGCCTATCAGAACGCCTGGGCCAATCACCGACTGGCCAAGGCCTGGCGTCAGTTGAGCCCGCAGGAACTGAGCGCACCCCGGGTCAGCTTCTTCCCCACGATCCGCGCCACGCTCAACCACATCCTCACCTGTGACTGGTTTTATGTGGACGCCCTGGAGCGCGAACTGCGCGGCGACGACCCGCATCCCGATTGCCGGGTGTTTTTCAAGGAAGACGAGCCCTGCCTCATGGCAACGGACCTGGTTGGCGAACAGGCCCACGTCGACCGCCGGCTGATCGCCTACTGCGAGCAGATGCGCGACGCCGACCTCGGCAAAATCGTGACCATCGCCCGCGACAACCCGCAACACGACAGTCGTTTGCGCCTGTTGTCCCATTTGTTTGAACACCAGATCCATCACCGCGGCCAGGTTCACGCCATGCTCAGCGGCACCTCGGTCCAGCCACCGCAACTCGACGAGTTTTTCTGCGCCGGAGAGTCGCACTTGCGCGCCGAGGATTTTGCCGAGCTGGGATGGACCGAAGCCTTGATCTGGGGCGCTTGAGCGCCAAAAATTTGCGCGGTTGCGATTGTCGGTACCACGGTGCTCGCGCTATGGTCTGCCGGCACTTCAGCGTGAAATACATGCTGGGGGCTACTTCATGTGTGATCGAGGATGGAAATGGACTCCGCAGAAATTCTTGTGCTTCAGGCCAGTTACACCAATCCGGTGCATGCCGAGGCTATTTGTCTGCTGTTGAACCACTACGCCGAGGACCCGATGGGAGGCGGCCAGCCGTTGCCAGCCAATGTACTGGCGCAACTCCCGGCAGAGCTCGCCAGGCGCCCCCACGCTTTCAGCGTGCTGGCCTTTGTCGGTGGCGAGCCGGCCGGGCTGGTCAATTGCTTCGAGGGATTCTCGACCTTTGCCTGCCGGCCGCTGGTCAATGTGCACGATGTATCGGTGGTGAAAAAATTTCGCGGCCTGGGCTTGAGCCAGAAGATGCTGCAAAAGGTCGAGGACATCGCCCGTCAACGTGGCTGCTGCAAGCTCACCCTGGAAGTATTGGAAGGCAATGCCGTGGCGCAGGGTTCGTATGAAAAAGCCGGTTTCGCCGCCGGCATGTTCGACCCGGCTCATGGTCGAATGCTGTTCTGGACCAAGAGCCTCTGACTCAACAGGCAAAAAAAAGGGCGCCGATCAGGACGCCCTGTAGTCTTCTCCGACTGTAGAGCCGCAGTCAGGAGGCCATGGATCATTTCGGTCTGTAGGTTTCAGTCATTTGTGCGGTTTGATCGTCCGGAACCCGCAGCTCAGTGCTTTGGATAGGGTGGCCCAGAGCTTGTTGCTGGGCCAGTCGCAGGCTTTCGTAGTAATAGCGCATGCGTTCGGCTCCACCTTCGGCAAAAGCGCTGGTTGAGCCCAAGGCCATCAGGCCGGCGAGAATCATTGCGGTGCGTTTCATGGTTTGCCTCCCACTACAGATGTCGGATGCCTTTCGTCCATGAATCAATGAAGCAGTGTCGAATTGGCATTATCCGCCGATTCGGTTAAATGGGAATGAACTTCACGAGCATGAAAAAGGGGCCGGAACCGGCCCCTTCAAGGATCACTGCTGGACGACCGTCGGTGGCGTCTTCGGCTTCATCAGACTGAAGTCGATCAACGCCCGTTGCTCACGTTCATACGGGTTGCCGATCATCAATGGCCGGGGCTTGAAGCTGTCGCTGACCACGCTCTTGCTGCGATCGAGCTCGTCGAAGCTCAGGCCTGCGAGGTCCGCCCAGGTGTGGATCAGGTGCGAACTGCTGTAAGGACGCGACAGATCGCCGGCGAGGTTCCAGTCATGGGCTGCTCGCCATTTCGGGGAGGCCCAGGCCATGAACGGAATGGTGTACATCGGTGCTGTCGGCTTGTTCTCGTTGCGCCCCAGGGTGCTGTGGCCCACGGAATCGAACACGTCTTCGCCATGGTCGGAGAGGTACAGCAGGAAGCCGTTCGGGTCGGTCCTGGCGTAGTCCTTGATCAGGCTGGACACCACGAAGTCGTTGTACAGCACGGCGTTGTCGTAGCTGTTGTACGTCGGCAACTGGTCATCGCGAATGCCGGCAGGCACGCCGTCACGGTCCTGGAACTTGTCGAAGGTCGACGGGTAGCGGTACTGGTAGCTCATGTGCGTGCCGAGCAAATGCACGACGATGAGTTTGCGCGGTGCCGCATCGGCCAAGGCCTTGTTGAACGGCTCGATCACGTCGCCATCGTACTGGGCGGCGTTCTGGTTGCGGTTGTTGTTCAGGTACACCTGCTCGTCGGCCTGTTCGGAGAAGGTCGTGAGCATGGTGTTGCGCTTGGTCATGGTCTGCTGGTTGGTGATCCAGAAGGTCTTGTAGCCCGCCTGTTTCATCATGCTGACCAACGATGGTGTCGACAGGTACAGGTCCGGGTTTTCTTCGTCGGCGAAGGTCAGGACCTGCTGCAGTGCCTCAATGGTGTAGGGACGCGGGGTGATGACGTTGTCGAAAACGTCCAGTTGATCCTTGAGCTTGTCCAGTTCCGGCGTGGTTGCCCGGGGATAGCCGTACAGGCTCATGCGCTGACGGTTGGTGGACTCGCCGATCACCAGCACCAGGGTCGCAGGCGTGTTGGCCGTGGCGTCCTTGAGGTTGTGCAGCGGTGGAATCTTGCTGGCGCTTTCGAGCATGTCCTGCATTCCGGCCAGGGTGTCGAGGTAACGGTGATAGGCCACGGCCATCTGCCATGGCACCGCAGGTTCGATGCGGGTTTCGAACTTCTCGAAACCGGCGGCGAAACTGCCGGTGCGCTGGGTCTGCTTGATCAGCGGATAGGCGACCACGGTGAACAGGAGGGCGGTTGCCGCGACCAGCGCCTTGCCACGGGGCAGGTACACCGGGCGCAGGCGTGTCCACAGGAACCAGGAAAAAGCGCTGTGGGCGAGGAACGCCGGGACCATCCACCAGGCAAAGTACTGGGTCATGTACTCGCCGGCTTCAGCCACGTTCGACTCGAACATGATGAAGATGACGCTCTGGGAAAATTCTTGCTGATAAATGAAGAAATATCCCAGGCTCGCCATGGAGCACGCCCACAGTACAACGCCAATCACGGCGGCCATGACACGGGTTTGCCGAGGGAACAGCAACATCGGCGCCAGCCAGATGGCGCTCATGACGAAGGCCTGGCGGAATCCGGTAAAGCCGGAGGTGCCAGTCAGCTGGATCAGTAGTTGGGTAATGCCGGAAAAGTACCAGAAGAATACAAACAGCCAGAGGAACCCGGCCCAATCAAATCCTGCCGCAGTCGTTTTGCTGCGTTTAAACAAAGACATTCAGCGCTCCAGCCGAGAATTCACTACCACCGCCGGGACTTGGATATCGCGGACGACGAACGAGGGCCGCGCGGAATCGGGCGACCTAAACGAGTAATTATTGTGAAACAATTGTGAAAATTATGTGAGTTGCCAGGAGTGGCAGGGCGTGAGCCGGTGCGGAAGCAGTGCAATCAGCTCCCGCTTGAAAGGAGGGGGTGTCAGGCCAGTGGAGCGCGTTGCGTCACAGCCAGGGGCTGCGTCTGACCGGTTTGCAGCAGCAGCCGCAAGTGCGCCAGCTCCTGTTTCAATTGATCGCGTTCGTCCTTCAACTGGCGCAATTCATCGCGACGGATAGTGACGTAAAGGGTTTGTGCTGGCAGTGCGGTGTGTACTGTGCCCATTGCTCACCTCGCAAATGGCGTGTCTCAACTGTAGGTACGCCTCGAAATCCGGGGCTGACCTACTATCGGCGCCAATTTTGATTTCTTTTACCCCCAAAGGGAACTTTTTTATTTTTCATGGTCGTTGTGTCTTCGGTTTGATTCCCGACGTTATCCATCAGGATCGGGCACAATGCCCGGAAACTTCACGCCAACGCTCTGGACTAACCTCATGAGTCGCGTTGGGCTATAACCTTTGACACACTTTTATTTGTAGTAGGGAGCATCAGCACATGCAACTCGGGATTATTGGACTGGGCCGCATGGGCGGCAATATTGCGCGGCGCCTGATGCTCAACGGGCACACCACCGTTGTTTATGACCGCAATACCGCCTTTGTCGAAGCCCTGGCCACAGAAGGCTCCACGGGCGTCACCGATCTGCCAGCGCTGGTCGCTGGCCTGGCCAGGCCGCGTGCGGTCTGGGTCATGCTGCCAGCAGGCGCACCGACCGAAGAAACCATCGACACCCTGAGCACCTTGCTCGAAGCCGGCGACACCATCATCGACGGCGGCAACACCTTCTATAAGGACGATATCCGTCGGGCGAAGACCCTGTCGGAAAAAGGCCTGCATTACATCGACGTCGGTACGTCCGGCGGCGTCTGGGGTCTGGAGCGCGGTTACTGCATGATGATTGGCGGCGATGCCGAGACCGTTAAGCGCCTGGACCCGCTGTTCGCAACCCTGGCCCCGGGCCTGGGCGACATCCCGCGCACCAAGGACCGCAAGTCCGACGACGAGCGTGCCGAACACGGCTACATTCACGCCGGTCCCGCCGGCGCCGGGCACTTCGTGAAGATGATCCACAACGGCATCGAATACGGAATGATGCAGGCCTTCGCCGAGGGCTTCGACATCCTCAAGACCAAAAACAGCGAGAGCCTGCCGCAAGACCAGCGTTTCGACCTGAACGTCGCCGACATCGCCGAAGTCTGGCGTCGTGGTAGCGTGGTGTCCTCGTGGTTGCTGGACCTGACGGCCGACGCCCTGGCCAGCGATCCGAAGCTCGACGGTTTTTCCGGGTCCGTGGCCGACAGCGGTGAAGGACAATGGACCATCGAAGCCGCGATGGAGCAAGCGGTGCCGGTGCCGGTGCTGTCGAACTCGCTGTTCTCTCGCTACCGCTCGCGTGGGCAAGGAACCTTTGGCGACAAGGTTCTCTCGGCCCAGCGCTTCGGCTTCGGCGGCCATGTGGAGACCTCGAAAAAATGACCCACTCGATCCGCAGAAAATCCAAGGCTGAACCCGCGCCGCCGACCACGCTGTTCCTGTTCGGCGCCCACGGCGATCTGGTCAAGCGCCTGCTGATGCCGGCGCTGTACAACCTCAGCCGTGACGGTTTACTCGGGGATGGACTGCGGATCATCGGCGTTGACCACAACGCCATCAGCGATGAAGGCTTCGCGAAAAAGCTCGAAGACTTCATCCGCAACGAGGTGGCCACCAGGACCGGCAAGGGCGATCAAGCCCTTGACCCGGCGCTGTGGGCCACGCTCGCCAAAGGCATCAGCTACGTCCAGGGCGATTTCCTGGACGACAGCACTTATCAAGCGCTGGCGGCAAAAATCGCCGACAGCAGTACCGGCAATGCGGTGTTCTACCTGGCCACCGCGCCGCGTTTCTTCAGTGAAGTGGTACGCCGCCTCGGCTCGGCCGGCTTGCTGGGAGAAACCCCCGAGGCCTTCAGAAGGGTGGTGATCGAAAAGCCCTTCGGCTCCGACCTGCATACGGCCGAAGCCTTGAACGCTTGCCTGCTCAAGGTGATGACGGAAAAGCAGATCTACCGCATCGACCATTACCTGGGCAAGGAGACCGTGCAGAACATCCTGGTCAGCCGGTTCTCCAACAGCCTGTTCGAAGCGTTCTGGAACAATCACTACATCGACCACGTGCAGATCACCGCCGCCGAAACCGTCGGCGTGGAAACCCGTGGCAGTTTCTATGAGCACACCGGCGCGCTGCGGGACATGGTGCCCAATCACCTGTTCCAGTTGTTGGCGATGGTGGCGATGGAACCGCCCGCCGCATTTGGTGCCGATGCGGTGCGCGGCGAGAAAGCCAAGGTCGTTGGCGCGATCCGTCCCTGGACGGTCGAGGAGGCCCGCGCCAACTCGGTGCGCGGCCAATACGCCGCCGGTGAGATCGACGGCAAGGCACTGGCGGGCTATCGCCAGGAAAACAACGTCGCCCCCGACAGCAATACCGAAACCTATGTGGCCCTCAAGGTCATGATCGATAACTGGCGTTGGGTCGGCGTGCCGTTCTACCTGCGTACCGGCAAGCGCATGAGCGTGCGTGACACCGAGATCGTGATTTGCTTCAAGTCGGCGCCCTATGCGCAGTTCCGCGATACCGAGGTCGATGAGTTGCAGCCGACCTATTTGCGCATTCAGATCCAGCCGAACGAAGGCATGTGGTTCGACCTGCTGGCCAAGCGTCCCGGTCAGGCCTTGAAAATGGACAACATCGAGCTCGGGTTCGCCTACAAGGATTTCTTCGAGATGCAGCCGTCCACCGGCTACGAAACCCTGATCTACGATTGCCTGACCGGCGACCAGACGCTGTTCCAGCGCGCCGACAACATCGAAAACGGCTGGTGCGCGGTGCAACCGTTCCTGGATGCCTGGCAGCAGGACTCCAGTGTGCAGAGCTATGCCGCCGGGGAAAACGGCCCCAAGGCCGGCGAAGAATTGCTCACCCGTGACGGTCGCGTCTGGCACAGCCTCGGATAATACGTATCTCCTGTGGGAGCGAGCTTGCTCGCGATGGCGGTGTGTCAGACACAGGGATGTTGAATGTGCCGCCGCCATCGCGAGCAAGCTCGCTCCCACAGGGTTTGGGGGTTACAGCCAGTAGCTCACCGCATACCACCCGAGCACGCCCATCACCACGGTGTATGGCAATGCCATCCAGACCATTCGCCCGTAAGACAGGCGCACCAGCGGTGCAATCGCCGAGGTCAGCAGGAACAGAAACGCCGCCTGACCGTTGGGCGTCGCCACGCTCGGCAGGTTGGTACCGGTATTGATCGCAATGGCCAGCGTTTCGAAATGCTCACGGGTCATCTCACCCGCCATGAACGCGCGCTTCACTTCGGTGATGTAAATGGTTGCCACGAACACGTTGTCGCTGATGGCGGACAGCAGGCCGTTGGCAATGAACAGCATGCCCGGTTGTTGGTCTGCCGGCAGCGTCAGCACCCAATGGATCAGCGGGGCGAACAGTTGCTGATCGTGAATCACCGCGACCACAGCGAAAAACACCACCAACAATGAGGTGAATGGCATGGCGTCCTTGAACGCGGTGCCCAGGCGGTGTTCGTCGGTGATGCCGGTAAAGGCGGTGATCAGCACGATCACCATCAAACCGATCAAACCCACTTCGGCGATGTGAAACGCCAGCCCGGCAATCAGAATCAATGCGGCAAAGCCTTGCACCAGAAGCGCTGCACGTTGGCGCGTGGTGCGCTCGGCATTGTCTTCGGCGGCGTAGTTGGCCAGCACCGCACGGACGTTATCCGGCAGCAGCGTGCCGTATCCGAACCAGCGCAGCTTTTCCAGCAGAATGCACGTTACCAGCCCGGCAACCAGTACCGGCAGGGATACCGGCGCAACCCGGGTAAAAAACTCGGCGAAGTGCCAGCCCATTTCATGGCCGATCAGCAGGTTTTGCGGTTCGCCGACCAGCGTACAAACGCCACCCAGCGCGGTGCCCACGGCACCATGCATCAGCAGGCTGCGCAGAAAGGCGCGGAACTGTTCGAGGTCGCCGTGGTGCAGGGTGGGCAGGTGTTTGTCGTCGCTGAACTCGCTGTCCTGACGCGGATCGTTACCCGAGGCAACGCGGTGATACACCGAATAAAAGCCTACGGCGGCACTGATGATCACGGCGGTCACGGTCAAGGCATCGAGGAACGCCGACAGGAAGGCCGACAAAAAGCAGAACATCAGGGCCAGCAGGGCCTTGGAGCGAACCCCGAGCAGCAGGCGCGAGAACAGGTACAGCAACAGGTCCTTCATGAAATAGATACCGGCCACCATGAACATCAGCAGCAGGATCACCGGGAAGTTGTGCAGTAACTCGTCGTACAGTGCCTGGGGCGTGGTCATCTTCAGCAGCAGGGCTTCAATCATCAGCAGGCCGCCAGGCATCAGCGGATAGCATTTGAGCGCCATGGCCAGGGTGAAGATGAACTCCAGCACCAGTAGCCAGCCGGCAGCCACCGGGCCTGCGGTCCACAGCACCAGGGCATTGAGAATCAGAAAGCTGACGATGCAGGCCTTGTACCAACGGGGCGAGTGCCCGAGAAAGTTGTGCGCGAACGCCTGGGCCATTGAACCGGACATCGGCTGCTCCTTGTCTTGAGAAGCGCGCAACTTGCCGTAAGCGCGCGAGAAGATCAAGCGCAGGAAAAATGCCAGTGTTTATCCCTGGAAGCGAGCGATGACCGCCTTGTAGTTTCCTTGCAGCGAATAGCCTCCAACGACGATGTTGCCATCGGCTTGCGCGGCGATACAGGTGGCGGTATCCAGGCTGGGGCCGAGGCGGGTACGTGTATAGCCGCTGCCTTTGCCAAAACGGCGATCGGGAAGGCCGTTAGGCAGGTATCGGCCGAGAATGAAGTCTGCTTCGATGCCGCCGATGGTGGCGCCCGCCGTCAGCACAGTGCCATCGGGCTGCAATTGTGCGGCGGTCCACTGGCATCCGCTGTAACCGATTTCCCGACGCTGCGGATGTCCTCCGTTGCAATGAGTGTCGGGTCGGCCGTTGCTGTGCATTTTAAATGTCAGGCAGTGCATTGGCTCGCTACTGCTGCCAAAACACAGGACGTCACCTTCGTTTTGCTGGACCACCCGGCTGACCCGGGCGCCATGCCCTTGCGCCTTGAAGGTCATGAATCCATCCACGGCAAAACGGTCGTCGAGGCGCCCGTCAGGGTGATAGCGTGCCAGCAAGCCTTCCTCGGGAAAGTTGATCGATCCACCGACCAGAATTCGGCCATCACGTTGTACCGTCAGGCTGCTGAGCCAGGTATTCATCAGCAGGTGCCTGACCATCACGAAGCCGCGGTCATTGAACGAGCAGTCCAGCGAGCCTTCGACATCCAGTCGTATCAACATACCGACGTGATCGGCCAGTTCGAAGTGATGGTTGGCCAGGATCAGGATCCGGCCGTCTTGTTGTACGTCGACATCGCAGGCTTCAGCGCCCGGCACACCGGGAGGGAGCCATTTATCGCGCATGCCCAGGGACAAACCGCCAGGCAATCGCACGACACAGCGGCCATTATCGCCAAAGCTTCGAACCAGGCGACCGTCCTGGTCCAGCAATGCCAGGGCCGGGAGCGTGCGGTGTGCGTTTTCGTATTGCAGGCCGGCCAACAGGATATTGCCGTCGGGCAAGATCAGGACCTTGGTGCCCATGGCTTCGAACCCCGGCTCGAATTGCCCGATGACACTGCCTTGTTTGCCGAACGTGAGGTCTGCGCAACCATCCTCCAGCAAGCGGGCCAGGCCAAAGCGGCTGCCATCGGCCATGCCGACTTTTGCAGCTACCAGCAAACGACCTTGCGCATCGATCGCAACGCCATTGGCCAGGCTGAAAAGGCTGTCGGCGAAATAGACCTGGGTTTTGCCGTTGGCGGCAAACGTCGTATCGAGGGCCCCGGCGTTGTTCCGGGTGGTGGGGTAGGCAAAAGCGGACTGGATAGACATGCGCCGCATCTCCTTGCGAGTCGTCTTGGTCCAGAAGTTTGGGTGGCGACTTGTAAGGACAATATTCAATCCCTGAATGAAAGGATGCGCAACGGTAAGAACTAACAGACGGAGGGTCGTTGTGTGCCACAACAGTGTCTTTTCGAACCAATGGCGAGCCTGCAAAGTATCAGGCGTATGCAAAGTTCGAATTAAACAGTGTCAACTAGTGCGCGCGGCCAAAAAAACCTGCGAGCTAAAGACAGGAGGAGGGCGCGGATTACTCCGGAGTAATCCGCAAAACGATCAGTGCGGCATCGACCACGATTGCAGTGTGTAACCTTCCTCGCTCAATTCGGCGCGGGCCTGTTCCAGCAGCAATTCGAGTTGGGCGGGATCGGAATAAGCGCTGCTTGGGATCTGCTTGCGGCCAATGCTGGTGCTGGTGCGGTCGATAACGGTCAGGCTGAGTTCGCCATTACCGTCTTGTGGAGCCCAGGCCACGCATTTGAATGGTTTAAATGCGCGGTCGGCAATCAGAAGTGCTTCGTTGATACGCAGCGGGGCGTTCATGGGGTCTTCTCTCTGTATGCCCAATCAAGTGATGTGCCGACGGTTGGGCTTACCGTTCGGCTGGTTACTTGTACTGATGCCCGCAACCGGGGTTTGGGTCACACACAATCAAAAGAAATTTCCACTTTATTTCACAGGCTCAAGAATGAGCCTGACATTGAAAGCTGAATGAAAGGAAAGAGTCGTTAGGTAACTAACATAATCGCAACTTATAACTGGTTGCATTGCATGCCTATAGTCAAACGGTACAAGCCCCTGTCAAATTCTTGCTAATGTTACAGCCAGGTCCGCCAAATGACTGTTTTTAATAAATTTTCGTAAATTTGGCGCCAAGGAACAGTCATGAGTGATGCGCCTGCCTTACGACGTTTATTAGTGGTGGACCCCTGTGACGATTGCTATCGTCTGCTCCCTGGATTGCGCGCGATTGGTTGGGACGTTGACAGCTGCACGCTGGAGAACGCCGCTGACCGAACCTGCGACGTGGGCTTGTTACGTTTGCAGCCCTTTCACCTTGAGCACCCGGAGGCTGTCAAAGAGTTGATCACCCGCAGCGGCACCGAGTGGATAGCTGTACTCAATCAGGAAGTGCTGCGGCTGCAAAATGTCGGCGATTTCGTCTGTGAGTGGTTTTTTGACTTTCATACCTTGCCGTTCGATGTGTCCCGGGTTCAGGTAACACTGGGCCGGGCGTTTGGCATGGCACGGTTGCGCGGGCAGGGCACGGTCCATGTTGACCAGCCCGAGCACGAATTGCTGGGCGACAGCAAACCTGTCCGTGAACTGCGAAAACTGTTGAACAAACTGGCTCCGACCGAATCTCCGGTGTTGATTCGCGGTGAAAGCGGCACTGGCAAGGAACTGGTCGCACGAACCCTGCATCGTCTGTCCCTGCGTCACAGCAAACCCTTTATCGCGATCAATTGCGGTGCGATTCCCGAACACTTGATCCAGTCCGAGCTGTTTGGCCATGAGAAAGGCGCATTTACCGGAGCGCACCAACGCAAGGTCGGACGGATAGAAGCCGCCAACGGTGGCACTCTGTTTCTCGACGAGATCGGTGACCTGCCACTGGAGTTGCAGGCCAACCTGCTGCGGTTCCTCCAGGAAAAACACATCGAGCGGGTGGGCGGCAGTCAACCGATTGCGGTGGATGTGCGGGTTCTGGCGGCGACGAACGTTGACCTTGAAGCGGCCATCGCGAAGAAACGCTTTCGCGAAGACTTGTATTACCGCTTGAACGTACTGCAAGTGTCGACCGTTCCGTTGCGCGAGCGCCATGGCGACCTGGCGACGCTGGCCAACCACTTCTCCCATTTCTACAGCCGTGAAACCGGGCGCCGCCCACGCAGCTTCAGCGACGACGCGTTGATTGCCATGGGCAAACACGACTGGCCAGGCAATGTTCGCGAACTGGCCAACCGCGTTCGTCGTGGGCTGGTGTTGGCCGAAGGCCGGCAGATCGAGGCCCGTGATCTGGGGTTGATCAGCCAGCATACAATCGCCGCGCCGATGGGCACCCTCGAAGAATACAAGTCCCGGGCCGAACGCCAGGCATTGTGCGATGTATTGAACCGCCACAGCGATAACCTGAGCGTCGCCGCCAAAGTATTGGGTGTGTCGCGACCAACCTTCTACCGGTTGTTGCACAAGCACCAGATTCGCTGAGCCACCATCCAGAAACCAAAAACCCGTTGCGATTGCAGCGGTTTTTTTGTTCGGCTCAGAAGTAGTAAGGGAGTTTCAGGCTGAACTGGAAGTCCGGGGCATCGTCCGTCATGCCGATGGACAGGTTGGGGACGATGGTCAGGTTGTCGGTGGCCGCAATGGTCATGCCGATGTTGAAGTAACCGGCGTTGGCATCGCTGGAGACCACCGATTGCCAATCCCCGCCATCTTCCTTGAGCTTGCTTTTGCGTTGCACCAGGTCGGAGACCGAGAACGACATGCTCATCTTTTCGTTCAAGGCGAACGCGATGCCGGCGCCAATCTGGAAGCTGTCGCCGATACGTACCTTGCCCGGTGTCTCGACCGCCGGGTTGGAGCTGATGTCGTCGAAAGACTCTTCCAGGTTGTGCGTGTAGGACAAGCTGCCGAACAGCACGGCCGGATCGAACGTCTTGACCAGCGAGATCCCCGGCGTAATCGACCAGACGCCGTTACCGGTAGGCAAGGATTCAGGCACGGCCAGATTGGAGTTATCGGCCACCCGAACCAGCTTGATGCCGAACGGGTCTTTACCGGTAGGCGCCTTGACGCGCAAGGTCACCACGGCATCCGGCGTGTTGGCCGATTCGTCGAGGAATTTGTAGGCGATACCGAAGTTGACGTCACCAATGGTCGGGTCTTCCTTGACGGTCTCTTCGGTGGTGACGTTTGCGGTGCCGCTATTGCCGCCACCGGACTGGTACGTGGACTCTCGGTAGACCACCGGCACGTTCAGGTCGAACTGCCAGCGGTTGTTGAAGTTGTAGCGGCCGGTGAGGTCAAGTGTCCAGGTGTCGGCCTTGATCCGGTCCAGGTTGATGGCGCCCAGGAAGATCGAGTCCAGGGCGAGAAAACCGTTGAGGACTAGTTGGCGGGTATCGTATCGGGAGTAGGTTATCCCGGTTTCGACGCTGAACTTGCCACCGCCGAAGAACCCGCTGGCCTCGTCATACAGGTTCGAAACGCTTTGCGCCGGTTGCGAGTCATTGGCCAGCGATTGTCCATAAGAGCTGCCGCTGCCCCCGGCGGCGCCCCCTGAAGCCGCCGCGGCACCGGTGCCGGTGGCGACGTTTGGATTGCCCTTGAGGTCCGCTGGCGACTTGGCCAGGCGTTTGGGAGGGGGCGCAGCGGGCTGTTCTTCGACCTGACGGACCCGTTGTTCGAGCACCGCCAGGGCTTTTTGCTGTACTTCGTATCGTTGCTTCAACTCCAGAAGCTCTTGTTTGAGAGCCTCCAGTTCCGGGTCAGGTGCTGCCTGCAACATCGCCGCCGGGAGCAGAGCACTCAAGCATGCAACTGCACGCAGTGATACTGATCGGTGCATGGAATAAGCCGTCCATTTGTGCCCAATGGTCCAGACTCAGCGTAGTTCAATAGCCCATGGTCCGTAATGCAGCGAGTTGGTTGAGGTTGCAGTCCAATGCACCCGCACTCGGGCCATTATTGTTGAGCACTACGTTGAGTTGAGTCATGTTGTCGACCACATTGCTGCTGCCCAGCAACCGGGTGTTTTGCAGCAACCCGCCTTGGGCGACCTGTTGCAGGCTGGTGCCCTGGTTGTTGTTGGCGGTAATGGCCATCTGAACACCGCCGCTCGTCGCGGATACGGCGACACTGCCTGCGGCATTGCTGCCGGTAATGGTTTGACCGGCTATCAGCGCCTGGCCCTGGCTCGGTACCAGTGCAGGGGCCGTGCTGGCCTCTTTGACGTTGATGGCGATGTTGTTGTTGGCGCTGTTGCCATCGCCTGCGGCCCGTGTGACCTGGGTTATGCCCCGGGAAGTGCTAAGGGCCGCGCCCCCTGTCACGTGACCGCTGCCCGACCTGGACGAACCGCCATGACCGGATTGCTTGATGGTTGAAACATAGAACTCGGGCTTGACCGTTGCGGCTTGAAGCTGCATTGAGGTGGAGGCCCCGATCAGATCACCACTGGCATTGCGCCAGGTACTGCTCATGACGACACCGAAGCTGATGACCCGCCCCGGCATCACATACCGGCCACGCAGCTCGGCCAGTTCCTGGTCCTTGATTTCGATGGGTCTGAACTCATCAGCAAAACCTGAAGTGTTCGCTGCCAGACAGGCCGCGACCACCCAATACGAGGTTTTCATTTGCTGCTCCCGGAGCATCCTGCCCCCTGTCATCTTGTTGGCGATTAAAAGAAGTCGCTCTGTATGAAACCAAAATCCATCAATTCAGCATCTTTGACCGGGTTGAAGTTATCCATCTTGTTCTTGGCTGTCAGCGGTTCCGGTGGACTGCGTAACGCATTGGTTTTGTCGTAACCGGGACCGACGATAGCGAAAATAATGCCATTCCAGCCTTTGACAAAGTCATCATGGGAGTAGCGTTTGTGACCGAGTACCGGGTCGCCGATATAGACCCAGTGCTTGTCCGCCCGCTGCATCACCACGAAGTGCTTGTAGCCGCGAATTTCCATCAGCACCACCACCGGAATCGTCACGGCTTCGAGTCTTTCCGGCGGGATCCTGTAGCCCCGGGCACGCATGCCGATGCGTTCTATGTAGCGCTTCATGTCCAGCATGGAAAAACCCTGGGTACGCACAATGTCCTGGTCTGCGGTGACCAGCATGCCCTTGATGATGTGCTCCTCATCGACGTCGAGCCAATAGGCCTGGCGCAGTATCGTTGCCAGCGCGGCGGCGCCGCAGCTGAAATCGGTTTTCTGTTCGACGATGTCGCTGAACTTGCGCTCGCGCAAACTCTGTACGTGCTTGTACACCAGCACGCCACCCGGCAGGGCGGCAACCGGCATCTGTGCAGCCTGGGTCAAGCCGGACAGGCAGAGCAGGGCGAACAGGACAGACTTACACATGATCGATACGCCTTGGGACTGTGGAAAAGCCCGTCGCCGGAGCTTTCATTGCAATCGCGATTACAGACAGGACTTGCAGCCCGCGGCGATGGACAGCGAGTTGCTTTGCTGGTTGCCCTCACCCGACGATACGTTGGCTCCGCCGTTGCCGGAGAAGTTGTTCATCGAGCCCGTTATCGAAGCGTTGTTGGTTACAGGGGCTTTCCAGCCCTCTGGCGTCATCACTTGTTGAGTGGTTACGCCAGCCAGACCGAGTACACCCACGGCTACGAAATCAGTCTGGGTGCTGTCGTCATGGTTGGCGTTGTTGGTGACGTTCAGCCCGGACGTGCTTTGGTTGGCCGCCGCCGCCGCTAGTGCTACACGACCGCCGGAAACGGCAATCGCCAGGTTGTTTTTCTGTTGGTTGAAGGCGCCGGTGGTCACGTTGATGCCGAGGTTGCCGGAACCGCTGTTGCCTGCGTTGTTGAGCGTTGTGTTGTTGGTGTTGGAGTGGTTCCTGGCGGTGTTGCCGGAGCTCTTCTGAGTCGCGCTGGAGACGGCGACGGCGGTGCCGAAGATGAAGCTTTCGTCAGCCGTGGCAAGGGCGGCGGCGTTGTCTTGCTGGTTGCCGTTACCGGCTGCGACGTTGGCGCCCATGTTGCCGTTGGAGTTGTTCAGGGAGTTATCGACTCTAGCGTCGTTTTTGGTGTCCCGGTTCAATACGCTGCTGTCACTGCTTTCCTGCGAGTCCAGCACGGCAGCCCCGGCGCCTGCTGTAATCTGCAGAATTTGTTCCAGCGTCGGGCCTTTAGGCTGCTGGTTGTTGCTCTGGCCATCGCTCTGGCCGTTGCCTTGATCATCATCAAGGCTGCCTGCTTGTGCTGCGAATGCCATCACTGCTGCCAGAGCGAAAGCCAGAGGTTTGAGAGCAGTTGTCGGGTTCATGGTGTTTCTCCGTGCTCATTAGTTGGTCAGGTGTTGGTACTTCCCTAATCGCACTGTTTCGGGGTCAGTCAGCGACCCGGATGCTCAGGGTGTTAGCCATTCGGTTCCCCACCCCGGCACTCTGGTTTACCTGGATCACTCCCCGGCTGCCGGTGAAGGCCTGGTCGCTTGTCACGACCTGGCGACTGCCATTTGGGGCGCCAGTTGCTCCCGAGTTCGGTAACAACGCCACGTTCTGTTGAGAAAGGGCACTATCGTCAATGGCTTGCGGTGCAGCGCTGATGCTGATGCGCATGGCGTTGGCCATCTGGTTGTTCGCCCCGGCGCTCTGGTTGACGCCCAGTACGCCGTTGCCATTACTGAAGGAGGAGCCGCCGATAGTGGCCGTGGCGTCCATCGACGGATTGGCGGGCGTAGTGATTTTCTGCCGGACACTGGTGGTCGCACCGGCTTGGGTACCTATGGCGATCGCGCGGACGTTGGCCTGCTGTTGTTGATCGCCAGCCGCCTGGTTGACGTTGAAGTTGCCGCGGTATTGAGTACCGGAATCCTGGAGGGTGGCGTTGTTCACCGAACTCACGCCCGAATCGGCCATCACACTGGTGCAGCCGAGCAGGGCAAGTAATAGCAGGGATCGACTCATCTCATTGACCTCCCGCCATTCTGCCCAGTGAACCGAGGCCGCTGCTCATGGCGCGGTTGATGGTTCCGGAAATCGCGCTGCCACTACCACCACCGTGACCGACGGACATGCCGGGCATACCGTTGGGGTTGGTGACGACGTTGAGGCCTTGCAGGCCACCCAGACTTTGCCCGTTGTTGTGGCGAAGGGCCGTCCCGGTGGTGACCCCGGCAATGTCGGCGTCGCTGAGTTCGCCGGTGACGCGGGCCGATGGGTTGGCGTTGAGGGTGTTCGGGTTTGGATCTCTGCCGCCGCTGCGGCCGATGGGAGTCGGGTGAATGGTGCGATCAAGCACGATGACGCCGTTGCCTTCGGCTCGAACGTCAAAACTGAAAGCCGCGCCTGCAGCGCTCGCGATCAGCAGCAGGCACGTCAAGGCTTTTTTATCGAGTATCCCCACGACGTTCTTTCCTTCTCATGTGGGCTGGCTCTGGTCGGCTTTTTGAAGGAGAGAGCGAAAGCTGTGCCGGTTTTTGAATTTCTCGTTGATTCAATGGCTTATGGATGTTGTCCGGATGGCCTTTGCCGGGAATGTTTCAAAGGTGAGACGAAACCCTGCGCAGGCAGCCCTTATTTGCGGATAAATCGCTCTGGAACAAGGGTTTCAGCGGCGTTGTATCAATGACTTAACAAATCCGATGATCCTGCGGTGAAGGGTGCTGAAACAGGCGGTTTGAGGCAGGAAGGGTGTTTCAGGATCGGACACTTTTCCCCCGGGACAGGGGGGGATGGTGGGGAAATTGCCCCAAACGCCGGTCAGGCGTCGAGCAATCGGGTCACGGCGTTCAGTGCCTGGAATCGACGTTCTGCCCAATCTCCGTGCAGTACTTGAACCGGTTGTGCGTGGCGTTCAAGCCAGGCCAGGGTCTGCTCGAAAAATGCCTGGCGCTCACTCAGTCGGGGCTGGCAACGCTGGCCATCATCCGTCCATTCGATGTGTTCCGGCGACAGCAGCAAGTGCAAGTCGTAATGCCGGGCCAGTAGCGCTTGTTCGATCCAGGCGGGGCAGTCGCCAAACAGGGTTTGGCTCCAGAGGATATTGCTCAGCAGGTGCGTGTCGAGGATCAGCAAAGACGGTTGTTGCGCCCGTGCTTCGTCTTCCCATGCCAATTGACCGCGGGCGATGTGCGGAATGTCGGCCAAGGTGGTGTCCCGCGGATTCTGCTCAATGAACCAGCGTACATACTCGTCGACCAGAACCCCGCCGAAACGCTGTTGCAACTCGGCCGCCAGCCAGCTTTTACCGCTGGATTCGGGGCCTGTGAGCACCAGGACTTTCATGCGCGCAACGCCGGATCGGCGCGCCATTGGCGCCAGCCCTGCACGGCGATAACGGCGAACAGCCCGTACAAGGTGGCGGTCAGGTACAGGTCCTTATAGATGAACAGTCCGACGAAAATCACATCCAGGGCGATCCACAGCGGCCAGCACTGGACACGTTTTTGCGCCATCCAGACCTGCGCCACCAGGCTGAATCCGGTCAGCGCCGCATCGAGCCAGGGTTGCGCGGCGTCGGTCCAGTGGGCCATGGCTGCCCCCAGCAACAGGCTGCCGAGTGCGCCGATGGCCAGGCTCAACGCCACGGAACGGGAATCGAGCCAACTGACCTCGCGGCCATGGGTCGTTTCGCCAACCCGTGTCCACTGCCACCAGCCGTAAAGCTGCAAGGCGGCATAGACGACTTGCAGCAACATGTCCGAATACAGCTTCACCTCAAAAAAGATCCAGCTGTATAGCAGCACCATGACCAGGCCGATGGGCCAGCACCAGGGGTTCTGTTTGACCGTCAGCCAGACGGCAATGACACCGAGGGCGGCGGCAAACAGTTCAAGCCCGGACATGGAGGTTCCTTGGTGAAATCGAAGAGGGGGCGGATTGTAACCGGATTGCCGTCGGGAATCCCGTGGCGCAGGGTGTGCTTCATTGGTGCGCGAAACGGTCCTGAAATCGGCCGTGTTCTTGCGGGTACAGCAGCGGATTCTTGTTCCTGTCATAAACCATTGCCAGCATCCAGCCACGCTCTGCCGCACAAGCCTGTGCAAGCGGCACCCGATAACACGGCAGCGCCAATCGGACTTGTCTGATAGGATTTCGGCCCCGCACGGGTAAACCCGGAACAGGGTTGTTTTTTCACAGGATTTTTACGGTTCTGTGGTGATCCTTGATACGCGGGCCTTCAGCATCGCTGATCGCAATTCAAGCTTTTGAAAAATACTAACGGGGCATGCCGATGTGCATAGCCTTTTGGGGGATTGATGGATCTTTGGACCGCCTTTCAGGCATTGATTCTTGGGGTTGTAGAAGGGCTGACCGAGTTTTTGCCCATTTCCAGTACCGGCCACCAGATCATCGTGGCCGACATGCTCGGCTTCGGGGGCGAGCGGGCGATGGCGTTCAACATCATTATCCAGTTGGGTGCCATCCTGGCGGTGGTATGGGAGTTTCGACGCAAGATCTTCGACGTGGTCATTGGCCTGCCGACCCAGCCGGGTGCTCGGCGGTTTACCGCGAACCTGTTGATCGCGTTCTTGCCGGCCGTGGTGTTGGGAGTGATGTTCGCCGACCTGATCCACGAGTACCTGTTCAATCCGATCACTGTGGCTGCGGCGCTGGTCGTGGGCGGGGTCGTCATGTTGTGGGCCGAGCGCCGTCAGCATGAAGTACACGCCGAAACGGTGGATGACATGACCTGGAAAGATGCCCTGAAAGTCGGCTTCGCCCAATGCCTGGCCATGATTCCGGGCACTTCGCGTTCGGGCTCGACGATCATCGGCGGGTTACTGTTCGGCCTGTCGCGCAAGACTGCTACCGAGTTTTCGTTCTTCCTGGCGATGCCGACCATGGTCGGCGCAGCGGTGTACTCGGGTTATAAATACCGTGACCTGTTTGTCCCGTCTGATTTCCCGGTGTTCGCGATCGGTTTCGTCACGGCGTTCGTCTTCGCGATGATCGCGGTCCGCGGGCTGCTCAAGTTCATCGCCAACCACAGCTATGCGGCGTTTGCCTGGTATCGCATTGTGTTCGGCCTGATCATCCTGGCGACCTGGCAATTCGGCTGGGTCGACTGGAGCGCGGTCAAGCCGTGAGTGACTCAAGCTCGCGCAATAACCCCGGGCGCCAGCCCGGGGGACAGATCCGCCAGCCACGGCTGAAGTGGCTGGTGTTTGCAATCCTGTGCGCGTTGCCGCTGTCGGGTTCGGTGTCGTCATGGCTGCACGGGGTGTCGCTGATTCCCCTGGCGGCCTACGGCATCGTCAGCGTCGTGACGTTTTTCCTGTACTGGAGCGACAAGCGCAAGGCCCGCGCCGAGCAATGGCGTACGCCGGAGAATGTCCTGCATGCGCTGGAGCTCGCGGGTGGCTGGCCCGGCGCCTTGCTGGCCCAGCAAGCGTTTCGGCACAAAACCCGCAAGGTCTCGTACCAGTTGGTGTTCTGGATCATCGTGCTACTGCATCAGGTGTTCTGGATCGATCACCTGTTCCTCGGCGCACACCTGTTCGCCTTGTTCTGATAAAGAAGGCCCTATAGCAACAGACCGACTTGAGTGCGCTTTGGCAGTTTGCTCACTACCAACTGGTGCGAACGCTGCAGCAAGCCCTGTAGTTCTTCGCTGCCGAGCGGGTAGGGCGTTTCCATGATGATCCACTGGGCACGCGCCAGATAAGGCGCCGGATGAATTCCCGGGCGGTCGCAATGACCGAGAAACAGATCCTTGTCGACCTTGAAGGCCAGGGAATCACCCCGCAGGCCCTGCAAGGCGAACATCTTGTTCCCGGCAATCGAAAATACCCGCACGCCTCCCCATTTATAGTCTTCCCGTGCTCCGGGCAGGCTAAGGCAGAATTTCGCGACATCCTCTTCGCTCATCCGTCCGGCTTTCATAACAAGCGTTCCCCACAGGCATTGAATGACTCGACCAGATGGTCGATCCAGGCGCGTACCGCCGGCATGACCCCGCGTCGATGAGGATAGACCGCTTGCAGCCAGCCACCGGGCAACGACCAGTCGGGCAACAACTGCACCAGTGAACCGCTTTCCAGTTCCTGCTCGCAATACATCATGGGCAGCATGGTAAAGCCCAGGCCGGAGAGGGTGCTGGCCTTGCGCACGATAAAGTCATCGATGCCCAGCCGGGCCTCGAGCGCCAATTCACAACTTTTGCCTTTTTCATCCAGCAGGCGGATGTGCACCATGCGGTCGGCTTCCAGGGCACCGAGCACCGGCAGGCTTTTCAGATCCTCGGGATGGTTGATCTCACGGCCAACGAGGAAGCCGGGACTGGCGACCATCAGCATCTGCGCCTGGCGCAGGCGGCGGGTGACCAGCAGCGGGTCTTCGTCGCCCAGTTCCCGTACGCGCAGGGCCACGTCAATGCCCTCGTTCACCAGGTCGACCCGCCGGTTGAGCAACATCACCTCCAGTTGGACTTGCGGAAAGCGTTCCAGAAAGTCGCTGATCACCTCCGGCAATATTTCATGGGCCAGCCCGACGGGGCAGGAAACCCGCAAACGCCCACGGGGCTCGCTGGACATGCTGGCCACGGCCTCGTCGGCCATTTCCGCCTCCAGCAGCATCGCCTGGCAGTGCCTGAGGTAGCGCTCACCGACGGCAGTCAGCTTCAGTTGTCGGGTGGTGCGTTGCAGCAGCCGTGCGCCGAGGCGCTCTTCCAGCTCGGCGATGCGCCGTGACAATCGGGACTTGGGGATGCCCAGCAAACGCCCAGCTGCCGCGAACCCCCCGGCTTCCACGACTTTGGCGAAGTAATACAGGTCGTTGAGGTCTTGCATGATGTAAATCCGATTGTTCTATCTGTGGGACGAACTATCGCAGTGTTACCGTCTAATCAGCTATTGGTTTCGTGTGTAGGATTAGTCCCATCAGATCGCCCTTGTGGGCGATCCTCACTTGGAGATCCCACATGAAACTGCTGCATATCGATTCGAGCATCCTGGGCGACAACTCGGCTTCCCGTCAGTTGAGCGGTGAAGTCGTCAAAGCCTGGCAAGCCGCCGAGCCAACCGCCGTGGTGACTTACCGCGACCTGGCCGCCGACGCCATCAGCCACTTCTCCGCCACCACTCTGGTCGCCGCCGGCACCACCGCTGAACTGCGCAACGCCGCACAACAGCACGAAGCCGAACTGAGCGCCTCGACCCTGGCCGAGTTCCTGGCTGCCGATGCCGTGGTGATTGCCGCACCGATGTACAACTTCACCATCCCGACTCAACTGAAGGCCTGGATCGACCGCATCGCGGTGGCCGGTCAGACCTTCCGTTACACCGAAGCCGGCCCTGAAGGCCTGTGCGGTGGCAAGAAAGTCGTGATCGTTTCGACCTCCGGCGGCATGCACGCCGGTCAGGCAACCGGTGTTGCCCACGAAGAGTACTTGAAGGTGCTGTTCGGTTTCATCGGCATCACCGACATTGAAATCGTCCGCGCCGAAGGCCTGGCTTACGGTGACGACGTTCGCAACAAGGCCATGAGCGCTGCCCACGCACAAATCAGTGAGCAGTTGTTCGCCGCAGCGTAAGGCTTGCGTAGAAGTAGGCAGCGTTCAGGTAATGCCCCAAAAAACTCTGTAGTCTGGTTACGCAAGTACCAGCTACGGAGTTTTTTGTTTCTGGTCGTTTCAGATTGTGGCCTGACTTATGCAGTCAGGGTTCACGTCACAAGTCCGGTAACAAGGTGGGGCATCCGATGATGCGTCTTTGTGCAACTTTACTGATTTGCCTGCTCAGCAGCCTGAATACAGTGCACGCCGCGCCTGCACCGCATCCTCACTGGAGCGTCGGCTTCCATGAGATGACTTTTCTCGACCCGCTGGACTTGCAGCCGATGCGCGCCATCGCCTTCTATCCTTCCAGTGATCGGGAGCACACCAGCAAGCTCGAGGGTTACACCGTCGAAGCCGGGGAGGACACCAAGGTCGCCATCGGCCGGTTCCCGATGCTGATGCTGTCCCACGGAAACACCGGTACCCCGCTGGCCCTGCACGACCTTGCCACGTCGCTGGCGCGCAAAGGCTTTGTCGTGGTGGCGGTGATTCATCCCGGTGACAACTCCAAAGACCACAGCCGACTCGGTACTTTGAGTAACCTGTACGGCCGGCCGATCCAGATTTCCGAAGCCATTACCGCGACCTTGGGCGACCGTATGCTGTCGCCGTTCGTCAATGCCGACCAGGTGGGGGTCATCGGTTACTCGGCCGGTGGCGAGACCGCATTGATTCTGTCCGGCGCGACCCCGGACCTGGATCGCCTGCGCCGTTACTGCCAGGAGCGCCCGGACGACCACGATGCCTGCAACACCCAGGGCGAATTGATTGTCGACCGCGACGACCTGCAACCGGTGGCCGATCCTCGCGTCCACGCCTTGATGCTGATGGCGCCGTTGAGCCTGAAGTTCGGTCGCCACACCCTGGCCGACGTGCATGTGCCGGTGCTGCTTTACAGCGGCGATGGCGACAAACTGGTGGCTGTCGACAAGAACGCCGCGGCACTGGCGCGCAAACTACCGACGGCGCCTGACTTCAAGCTGCTGGCAGGGGCAGGGCACTTCGTGTTCATGGCGCCGTGCAATGACGAGCAGATCGTGATCATGCCCGCGCTGTGCACCGATGCCGATGGCGTCGACCGGCAAGACATCCACCGCAATCTGATCTCTGAAGCCGGAAGGTTCTTCTCGCGCACCCTGGGCAGGCCGACCCGGGCCGGGATGCAGACGGCTGATCAGTGAGTGTCCTCGACCCTCTGTGGGAGCGGGCTTGCTCGCGAATACGGTGTGTCAGTAGATATAAGTACTGCCTGACACGCCGCCTTCGCGAGCAAGCCCGCTCCCACATCAAGCCATCGCGCGGCGCTTGAGTAGCAGGGTCAGCCCCAATCCCGTCACCGACAACAATGCCGCACTGAAAAAAATCCACGCATAACCCAGGTTCAACGCCACTGCGCCCATCAACGGGCCGGCAATGGCCAGTGCCAGGTCGAAAAACACCGCATAAGCACTCAGGCCCGCCCCCCGGCTGGAGTTGGGCACCTGTTTGATGGCCTCGACACCCAGCGCCGGGTACACCAGGGACAGGCCGAATCCGGTCAGGCCGGCGCCAATGAGCGCGTACCCGGTCGACGGTGCCAGCCACAGCAGCACCAGGCCAACTGTCTCAATGCACATGCAGGCAATGGCCGACGTGAACCCGCCGAAACGGCTGATGGCGGAAATGAACAGCAGCCGCGACAGAATGAAACACACGCCAAACACGGTCAGGCAGTAGGCCGCGCCGGTCCAGCCGCGATTGACGTAATACAAAGTGATAAAGGTCGTCAGGGTGCCGTAGCCAATGGACGCCAGGCTCAGGCTCGCGCCAAACGGCGCAATGCGCCCGAACACCGCCCAGAATGGCAAACGTTCACCGCGCACCACCGGCACCGAAGGCTTGTTGCGAATCAGCACCAGTGCAGCCAGGGCCAGCAGCGACAGGGCAATGCCCAGGCTGGCGAAACCCAGTTGTTGCACCATGACCACACCCAGCGGCGCACCAATGGCAATCGCCCCATAGGACGCGATGCCGTTCCAGGAAATCGACCGCGCGGTATGCTCGGCGCCGACCTGGCCCATGCACCAACTGATGGTGCCGACGCCGATCAACCCTTGGGCGATCCCCAGCAACAGGCGCCCGGCGATCAGGATCAGCAGGCTGAGCAAGGGAAGGCCTTGCAACAGGGTCGACAGCAAGGTCAGCACGCCGCTGAGCACAATCCCGGACAAGCCATAGATAATTGCGCGCTTGGTGCCAACGCTGTCCGACATCCGCCCGGCCATGGGCCGGCTGAGCAGGGTGGCGAGGTATTGCGAGCCGATGGTCAGCCCGGCCACGATGGCGCTGAACCCGAGCTGTTCGTGGACATAACCCGGCAATACCGCAATCGGCAAACCGATGCAGAGGAAGGCAATAAAGGTATAGAAAACGATGGAGACGATCTGCAGGGTGATCGCCATGGAGCTTTGCGGAGGCACTTGCTGCACAGACATGAGGGCTCGTTCGCGGGCGGCGGTGGGAGAACTGCATCATGGCGCGGCGTTGGGATAAAAGAAAGCAGGCTAACTACTTTCGCCGTGACATTATCGCTGTTCCTCATGGCCTCATCGCGAGCAAGCTCGCTCCCACATTTGGAATGCGTTCCCCCTGTGGGAGCGGGCTTGCTCGCGAAGGATTCGGCACCCAAGAAAATTCCACCCATGAAACGCAAAAAGCCCCGTCACATGGACAGGGCTTTTCACTTGAAGCTTGCAGCTAAAGGCTTGTAGCTGCCCTTAGAACACCACACCCTGGCTGCGCAGGTAGTCGTCGTAGGTGCCGCTGAAGTCGGTCACGCCGTTAGGGCTCAACTCGATGATGCGGGTGGCCAGGGACGATACGAACTCACGGTCGTGGCTGACGAAGATCAGCGTGCCCGGGTAGTTTTCCAGCGCCAGGTTCAGCGCTTCGATCGATTCCATGTCCAGGTGGTTGGTCGGTTCGTCCATCACCAGTACGTTCGGCTTTTGCAGGATCAGCTTGCCGAACAGCATGCGGCCTTGCTCACCACCGGAGATGACCTTGACCGACTTGAGGATCTCGTCGTTGGAGAACAGCATGCGGCCCAGGGTGCCACGGATGATCTGCTCGCCCTGAGTCCACTGGCCCATCCAGTCGAACAGGCTGACGTCGTCTTCGAAGTCATGGGCGTGGTCCTGGGCGTAGTAGCCCAGCTCCGCGCTTTCGGTCCACTTCACGGAACCGGCGTCCGGGGTCAGTTCGCTCATCAGTGTGCGCAGCAGGGTGGTCTTGCCGATACCGTTCGGGCCGATGATCGCCACGCGCTCGCCGGCTTCGACGGTGAAGCTGAAGTTCTTGAACAGGGTCTTGCCGTCGAAGCCCTTTGACATCTGCTCGATGGTCACGGCCTGGCGGTGCAGTTTCTTGGTCTGTTCGAAGCGGATGAACGGGCTCACGCGGCTCGATGGCTTGACTTCGGCCAGCTGGATCTTGTCGATCTGCTTGGCGCGGGAAGTGGCCTGCTTGGCTTTCGAGGCGTTGGCCGAGAAGCGGCTGACGAACGTTTGCAGTTCGGAGATCTGGGCTTTCTTCTTGGCGTTGTCCGACAGCAATTGCTCACGGGACTGGGTAGCCGCCGTCATGTACTCGTCGTAGTTGCCCGGGAACAGACGCAGTTCGCCGTAGTCCAGGTCAGCCATGTGAGTGCACACGCTGTTGAGGAAGTGACGGTCGTGGGAAATGATGATCATGGTGCTGTTGCGCGCCTTGAGGATCGTTTCCAGCCAGCGAATGGTGTTGATGTCCAGGTGGTTGGTCGGTTCGTCGAGCAACAGCACTTCCGGATCGGAGAACAGCGCCTGGGCCAGCAATACCCGCAGTTTCCAGCCTGGAGCCACTTCGGACATCGGGCCGAAATGCTGTTCCAGGGGAATACCCAGGCCCAGCAGCAGTTCACCGGCGCGGGATTCAGCGGTGTAGCCGTCCATTTCGGCGAATTCGGTTTCCAGCTCGGCCACGGCCATGCCGTCTGCTTCGCTCATTTCCGGCAGCGAATAGATGCGGTCGCGCTCGGCCTTGACCTTCCACAGCTCTTCGTGACCCATGATCACGGTGTCGATCACGGTGAATTCTTCGTAGGCGAACTGATCCTGGCGCAATTTACCCAGGCGCACGTTCGGTTCCAGCATGACCTGGCCGCCGGACGGCTCGAGGTCGTTGCCGAGAATCTTCATGAAGGTCGACTTGCCGCAACCGTTGGCGCCGATCAGACCGTAACGGTTGCCACCGTTGAACTTGACCGAAACGTTTTCGAAGAGCGGCTTGGCGCCGAACTGCATCGTGATGTTAGCTGTAGAAATCAAAGGTTTTTCCTGCGAAGCATTCAGAGTAGCTAGGGTTGCGGCAGTACCGGTTCAGTACCCGTTTCCACTGCTCAGCCCCCGGGACATTCATCCCGATCGGCAGTGGAAGATCCATCTGGCATTAAGTGGACAGCAGCATGTGGCGCGCCTGGCCCGAGTCAACGTGCGCTGAAAGGGGAATTTCCCGCTCTCAACCTGGGGGCGCGTAAAGTTTGGCGGCGATTGTACTGGTCTGGCTCTTTAAACGATAGGGCGATGAGGCCTCTGCTACGCTTTGGCGGTTTTTGCGGACACATTTTCACAGTTACAGGTTAACCATTGGTTACAAACTGTGGCTAAAATGCCATCTAACAGCTGAACGGCGACCATCGGCGTGGCTCGATGGCTCCAAGGGGCAGCTGTTTCGTATTCAGCCGCTGCACAAGACCCGGGGACCGGCATGCCGGTAAAGGGCGCAGTTTGTATACTTCCGACTTGTGACGATTTCCGTGAAACTGATCATAGCCGTTATCTACATTGTCTCTATTGCGTACGTCCACCTGCGTGGCCGAGTGCGCCATAAGCTGGGCCGCCAGTTGAGTGATCACTCGACGTTCCTGGCGCCGATCAACTGCTTTCTTTATCTGTTTTCGAAAATCCCCAACAAACCGTATCTCGATCCGGCTGATTTTCCCGACCTGAGCCCGCTGCAGGCGCATTGGGAAGAAATTCGTGCCGAAGGCCAGAACTTGCTTCACGCCGGCGAGATCAAGCGTTCGAACCAATACGATGACGTCGGTTTCAACTCGTTTTTCAAGACCGGCTGGAAGCGCTTCTATCTCAAGTGGTATGGCGATAGCCACCCGTCGGCCATGAAGCTCTGCCCGCGCACCACCGAACTGGTACAAGGTATTGGCTCGATCAAGGCGGCGATGTTCGCCGAATTGCCACCGGGCTCCAGACTGGTGCGCCACCGCGACCCGTATGCCGGTTCGTACCGCTATCACCTCGGACTGGACACACCCAACGCTGACGGTTGCTACATCAGTGTTGATGGCCAGAACTACCATTGGCGCGATGGCGAAGCGGTGATGTTCGATGAGACCTACATTCATTACGCAGAGAACACCACGCCGCACAATCGCATCATTTTGTTCTGCGATGTCGAGCGGCCGATGAAGTATCGGTGGGCAGCGGCATTCAATCGCTGGTTCAGTCGTAATGTCATGTCGGCGGCCGGTGCACCGAACGAGGACGGAGACCGGATCGGCGGGCTCAATCGATTGTTCAGCAAGGTCTACAAGGTTCGCCTGCGCGCCAAGGAACTGAAAAAGCGCAACCGCAAGCTTTACTACCTCCAAAAGTGGTCGATCTTTGCCGGGTTGCTGGCGGTCTTCATTCTGATCTGAGAGGTGTGTTCGCGCTGACGACGTGATCGCGGACGCCATCGTACCTGTGGGAGCGGGCTTGGTCCGGGCGGCGTTCCGACGATGAGGCCGGAACATCCAGCCTGTTACATCTTGCCGGGGAGGTTTTTGTTAACAAAACCGAACCCCGGGCGTAGCGTGGTATCGAAGCCCTTATCCACGCGGACGCAGAGAGGCACCCCATGAACCGATACGTGTTTGGCGCCATTGTGCTGGCCTTGAGTGGCGTACTGGGTCCCTTGGTCCAGGCCGACGTGTGTGTTTCGTTGCAGTTGGCCCAGAACCTGCCGGGCAGCACCAGCAGCAACCCATACAACAGCCCGATTCGGCGGGCTAATCCCAACAGCATGCAAGGTACTCAACCCAGTGCCCCGGCCATACGCGGGCCGAATACTGTGCCGGTCCCGCGCCCGCCGACGCTGGACAACGGAGGCATCGGTAATCGCTACCCCGACCGGACAGCGCCTGCCGGCCCACCGAAATTCATTCCCAATCCTCCCCCACGAGACACCGGCACCAGCAACCGTTGAGTGGCAAGCATGGCGTCTGGCCGCTATTTTTCAGCAGATCTCACTTTCATCGGAAAAGGAATCCTGCATGTTGCGTAAGAATTTATTGGCAACCTTCTGTGCCAGCGTATTGATCAGCGCCACTGTCCCGGTGCTTGCCGCGCCCATCCGGACGATGAAAAGCGAAGAAGGCACCCTTGAGGTCACCCCCATCGTGACGGGACTGGAGCACCCTTGGGCCCTTGCATTTTTGCCGGATCGTAAAGACATGCTGGTGACCGAACGGCCGGGCAACCTGCGGCTGGTGACCGCCGACGGCAAGCTGTCGGCACCGCTCAATGGCGTACCCAAGGTCTGGGTCAGGGGGCAGGGCGGTTTGCTGGATGTAGCGCTGTCGCCCGATTTCAAGCAGGACCGGATGGTCTATCTGTCTTATGCCGAGGGTGACGCTCAGGGCGACAAGGCCGGCACGGCGGTGGGCCGCGGTCGGCTCTCCGACGATATGACGGCGCTCAAGGATTTCCAGGTGATCCTGCGTCAGGAACCCAAACTCTCGGTTGGCAATCATTTCGGCTCGCGGCTGGTGTTCGATCGCGACGGCTATCTGTTCGTGACCCTGGGGGAAAACAACGACCGCCCGACCGCCCAGGATCTCGACAAGCTGCAAGGCAAAGTGGTGCGCATCTACCCGGATGGCACGGTGCCCAAGGACAACCCCTTTGTCGGCCAGGCCAACGTGCGCCCGGAGATCTGGTCCTACGGGCAGCGCAATCCGCAAGGCGCGGCGCTCAACCCGTGGAACGGCACGCTGTGGGAAAACGAACACGGCCCCCTGGGCGGCGATGAAGTCAACATCATCGAGCGCGGCAAGAATTACGGTTGGCCGCTGGCGACCCATGGCATCAACTACTCCGGTCAACCGATTCCCGAAGCCAAGGGTGAAACCGCCGAAGGCACCGTCGCCCCGAACCACGTCTGGGAAAAGTCCCCGGGTCTGAGTGGCATGGCGTTCTACGATGCCGATCGTTTCAAGGCCTGGCAGCGCAACGTGTTTATCGGCGCGCTGGTCAGCCAGGAACTGATCCGCCTGGAGTTCGAAGGCGACAAGGTGATCCATGAGGAGCGCATGCTCGGGGAGTTGAAAAAACGCATTCGCGATGTACGGCAGGGGCCGGATGGTTACTTGTATGTTTTGACCGATGAGGAGAACGGCGGGTTGTACAGGGTGGGCTTGAAGTTGCCTGCTGACTAAGGCATCTAAAAACTTGCCATTGACTTGCCATCAACGCCCGGCTAATTTCCAGCCATGACTTCCACTGTATTGCGCTGCCAGCCAAGCATTATTACCGCCATTCCTCATTTGGCGGGCTAGCTCACGACTGCAGCACCCAACCCGCCCTCGAGGCGGGTTTTTACTTTCTGTCTCCCGGGCCCCGAACAATGTCAGGAGACGACCATGAGTTTTACCGCTGATCAACAGGCCCTGCTGGAACGCTACGTCAAAAAAATCCTCGCTGCGCCGGTGTATGAACTGGCCGTGCGCACGCCGTTGCAACCGGCACCGGCCTTGTCCGAAGCCTTGGGCAACCAGATCCTGCTCAAGCGCGAAGACCTGCAACCGACCTTTTCCTTCAAGATCCGCGGCGCCTACAACAAGCTGGTGCAACTGAGCGAAGCGCAAAAGGCTCGCGGCGTGGTCACGGCTTCTGCCGGCAATCATGCGCAGGGCGTGGCACTGGCGGCGCGGGAGTTGGGGATCAACGCCACCATCGTCATGCCCTGCACGACGCCGCAACTGAAGGTCATCGGGGTGCGCAGTCGTGGTGCCGATGCGGTGTTGCACGGCGAAAGCTTTCCGTTTGCTCTGGCCTATGCGCTGGAACTGGCCGGGGAAACTGGCTGCACCTTTGTATCGCCCTTCGACGACCCGCAGGTGATCGCGGGGCAAGGCACGGTGGCCATGGAAATCCTGCGCCAGCATCAAGGGCCGCTGGAGGCGATCTTCGTGCCGGTGGGCGGCGGGGGGCTGATCGCGGGTATCGCCGCCTACGTCAAATACTTGCGGCCGGAAGTTCGCATCATTGGCGTCGAGTCGGAACATTCCGCGTGCCTGCAAGCGGCGATGCATGCCAGCGAACGGGTCGTGCTGCCGAGCGTCGGCACCTTCGCCGATGGGGTGGCGGTGGCGCAGATCGGCGCTTACGGTTTTGAGGTCTGCCGGTTCTGCGTTGATGACGTGGTGACGGTCAGCAACGATGAGCTTTGCGCCGCAATCAAGAATATCTACGACGATACCCGCTCGATCACCGAACCTTCCGGTGCGCTGGCCGTGGCCGGGATCAAGAAATACGTCGCGCAGACCGGTGCCTTGGGGCAGACACTGGTAGCGATCGACTCGGGTGCCAATATCAACTTCGACAGCCTGGGGTACGTGGCCGAGCGCGCCGCGTTGAGTGGCGCCCCGGCATGACGCTTGGGCCGGTCTACAGCGGACGCCGCAAGCGGGTGCCGCAAGCAGGCGCCGCGAGGGTCCGCCGGATGGCCGGATTATTCCTGAACGGCTTTCTCGACCTTGGTCGACGCCGACCAGATTCGGTAGCGCACTTCGATGTCCTTGGGCACGTACAGCACGAGCGGCAACTTGCTGTTGTAACGCAGCAGGAAGCCGTCACCGACCACCGGTACAAAACCCTGTTTGCTGGTGCCGCCCGGGCAGGCCATCAGCGTGCTCATCGGGCCAATGACTTTTTCCAGGCGGTAGAACGGATAGCCCCAACCCTCGAGGTTCTTCTCCTCGAGAATGCCGCCCAGTCGCGGGTTATTGCAGTCGACGGTCATCGTCTTGCCGGCCAGGATCTCGACCTGGAAGTCGTTTTCCCGGGTCTGTGGCGCGAGGTGGATCACCTGGCGGGTAAACCCGCTTTCGGCCTTCGGATAGGGTGCGGTGTCTTCGAGTTTGGCGGCGTGCGCCACGCCGGCAAGCCCCAGTGCGACTAGCGCTGTGCAAGCGTTAACGGTCAACGAATTCATGATGCCTCCTTGCTTGAAGTGAAGGGCGGCATTTTCACTGTCGTGTGCAGTGAATGCAAACCCGGGATGCCCAGTGTGCAAATTGCAGGGTCGCCAGGGTCTATAATTGCAAACGGCATGAGAGGCTTTACAGGTAACCCGTCTGAACCCTTGAATTGCCGATGAACTGCACCGCGAAATTCAGGGTATGTCTTATGCTGTAGCTGTCCTTGAAGCTTGCCGGGATTTCAAATGAGCGAGCATTGATCGTCAAGCAGTCTTACAAAGGAGGGAGTCGCCATGTTTCTTTCTGCCTTGGAAATTCGCAATATCATCGAAAGCAGTTTTCTGCCCAAGCGCTGCCAGTGCACGTTGTCACCGGATCTGTCGATGACCGTCAAAATCTATGCAGACGGGCAAACCGATCAGCTCGATCTTTTGGTCACCGGTATCGATGCCTCCGGGCTCAATGGTTGTCGGGAAATCAACGAGTTGATTGCCCAACTGCGTACCAGACAGCATCACGTCGAGGTCGAGCCGCACTCCATGCTGGGCAAAGCGCTCTAGCTTGCCGTTTCGAGTTCCACGGACACGCGCCGGGTCTGGAAGAACGCCAGACCCAGCGCCAGTTCAAACCCTACTGCCAGCAAAATGCCTGGACCGACGTGACCGTTGAGCCATTCGGCAAAACCCAGCACGGCCAATCCCCAACAGCCGACGACGAAGCCTAGGCTCAGCGCATTGCGGGTTGCACAAGGGGGTTCGTTGCGAACCAGATAAGAGATCACGCTCAACGCCCCAAACAGCACGGCGGTGCGTCGCGCGACCAATCCCACCGTGAATGAAAACTCGATGTCCCAGAACGACAATAACCATTGCGGTGTCAGGCCCCAGACCAGGCTGAGCAAAAGACATAAGGCGGCGGTAAACGTCGACAGCGTGCGAAACGACAACTGCATGGCGAATCCTTGCGGCAGAGAGGGAGGCGCTAGAGCATAGCGCCGCAACCCTCAAAGGAATACCGCCAAGTGCCAAATCAGACCTTCCGGTCAGCCCTGGTTCTCGCAAGCGTCGGAAAGTTTACGGTAGGAAATTTCTGCGGGTTTTCCCGTGTCATCGATGTACTTCATCTCGGCCTTCACCACTTTGCACTCCAGGGTGTCCGGCTCGGTCAGTGAAATCACTTTGCTGACATGCAATGGCATGCCGTAGTGATAGGGCACGGCTTGGGAGGTCGTGGTGTCATTGGCCTGAGCCAGGCCGGCAAATGCGGTGCAGGCGAGGGCGGCGGTAACCAGCAGGGTGCGAGTGTTCATCAGCGATCTCCGGTGCGGACGGAATGTCAGTTCGATGTGTCGCTTGTCGAACTTGCCGCACTGGGCGTCAGAACAGTCTGAGGGCGTGCGGTCCAGTGAAGTGTTGGACCGCACGGTTAAACGAGGGTTAACCCGGCTGAACACCGCTTGTCGCGGATGCGCGATCCTGTGTATCAGTTAAGACCATCGGGCGCCTGATGGAAAGTCATCGCGAACAAGGGTGGACACAAATGCTGTGAACGACCCGCAACCCTGTGGGAGCGAGCTTGCTCGCGATGAGGCCCTCGAATTCAGCGCAATTCCAGTTGCTGCCGATAAGGCAAATCCGGCCCGGTCTTGCTGCACGTCAATGCCGCCGCCTGCACCGCGAACTTCAGCATGCGGTCGATCTGCTCGCGGCCAAGTTGCTTCACGCCTTCTACCGAGTCCAGTTGCTGTTCGGTCAACCAGGTAATCAGCGCCGCCTGAAAGGTATCGCCCGCGCCAACGGTGTCGGCGATTTTTACCCCACAGGCAGGAGTCGACCACGAACCGTGAGTTCGGCTGAACACGCTCGCGCCTTCGCCACCCCGGGTAAGGAACACCAGCTGACAGCGGTGCTGCAACCAGCCTTCGATCACCTGCGCCGGGTCCTGGCCGGGGTACAGCAGATGCAGGTCCTCGTCGCTGACCTTGATCAGGTCGGCCAGCTCCACCAGCGTCGCGATCCGCGCGCGCCAGAGCTCAATGTCCGGCTCTGGATTCAGGCGCACGTTCGGGTCGAGGCTGATCAGGCGCTTGCCGCTTTCCCGGCGCACCAATGCCAATAGCGTGTCGGCAATCGGCTGCACCACCAGGGAAAACGAGCCGATATGCAGGCCGCGTACCTCAGGCCCGAGTGCCGGCAGGTGCTCCGGTTGCAATTGTCGATCCGCGCAGCCTTCGCCACGGAAGCTGTACTGTGGCGAGCCATTAGCCCCGACCGCGACCATCGCCAGGGTGGTCGGAGCGGCAAAATCCAGCAGGTAGTCCTGGCACACGCCTTCATCTTGCAGTACCTGCAGCAGGCGCCGGCCCAGATAGTCGGTGGACAACCCGGCCAACAGCGCCGCGTCCACGCCCAACCGGCGCAAGCCCACCGACACGTTGAACGGCGAGCCACCGGCAATGGCCTTGAAGTTCACTTTGGACGCCAGACCGCTGGCGTCGTCTTCACTGAAAAAATCGAACAGCGCTTCGCCACACACCAGGTACATAGTTGTTCACTCTTTAATTAGGGTCACGACTTGCTGTTGATAGCGTTCATACGCCTGCTGACACGCTTGTACATTGTCGGCGACCGGCTGGGTTTCACTGGCCGGGTCGAGTTTCACGCAGCGCTCGCACAAGTCCGCCAGGCTGTGTTCGTGCCCGTTCGCCCGGGATACGCACCATGCCGCCTGAATCGCCGCACCGAGGGCCGCGGCCTCGCTTTGTTCGGTGCAGATCACGGGCGTGTTCATGATGTCGGCGACGATCTGCCGCCACACCGCGCTTTTCGAACCACCGCCGATCAGCCGAATGCTGCGGCTTTGTAAGCCATTGCGGCGTAGCAGGTCCAGTCCGTAACGCAAACCGAACGTCGTGCCTTCGACCACCGCGCGGCACAGGTTGGCCCGGGTCAGGTTGGTCATGGTCAGCCCCGACAGGCTGGCGTTGGCATGGGGCAGGGCGGGCACGCGCTCACCGTTGAAGAACGGCAGCATGCAAACGCCTTCGGCACCGATCGGCGCCTGGGCAACGAGCTCATTGAACTGATCGATGTCGAGGTCCAGCAGGTCACGAATCAGGCCGGTGACATTGGTCAGGTTCATGGTGCAGATCAAAGGCAGCCAGCCGCCGCTCGAAGAACAGAAGGTGGCAACCGCGGAATCCACGGCGACGTTCGGCTGATCGGCATAGGCGTACACAGTGCCCGACGAACCGAGGCTCATGGTGATCGCCCCGGGCTGGATGTTGCCGGTGCCAATGGCGCCCATCATGTTGTCGCCACCGCCACTGGAGACCAGGGCCTTCGGGTTGATGCCCAGATGTTCGGCAATGCCCGGGAGAATGCTGCCGACCGCCTGGTGGGCATCGATCAACTCCGGCAGGGCGGCTTGCAGGCGTCCGCTGGGGTCGATGTCACGCAACAATTGCAAATCCCACTGGCGCGTACGCACATTGAAATACCCGGTGCCCGATGCATCGCCGTATTCGCTGCAACTGCGACCGGTGAGCCAATGGTTGAGGTAATCGTGGGGCAGCAAGATGCGGGCGATGCGGGAAAACACCTCGGGATGCTGCTCTTTGGTCCATAACAGTTTGGACAGGGTGTAGCCCGGCGCGATGACCACGCCGAGGCGTTCCAGCGATCCTTTTTCGCCACCCAGGTGGGCCAGCAGTCGGTCATTCTCAGGGGTGGTTTCGGTATCGCACCAGAGTTTGGCCGCACGCAACACCTTGCCCTGATCGTCAAGCAGCACCAGGCCGTGTTGCTGGCCGGACACGCCAATGCCGAGAATCGACTGGCCATCGACTTTGGCCGCGAGCAATGCGCGGCGGGTGGCAGTGGCGAAGGCTTCCAGCCACTGCTGGGTGTCCTGTTCGCGGCGGCCATTGGGGCCGCTGATCATCGTGTGGCTGGCTGCGCCCTGGCCAAGCACTTCACCGCTGGCCGCGTCGAGGATGATGGCTTTGGTGCCCTGGGTGCCGCAGTCGATGCCGAGGAAGAGTTGTCGGGTTGTCATGCAAGATCCTTGGTCGTCAGCTCGATACAAGTCTGGATTCAGTATCCCTGGTGCCTGTCCGGCCGCTTTCGCGAGCAAGCCCGCTCCCACAGTAGATTTATAGTGAACACCGCATTTGTGTTCGACAGCGCTTCAGTGTGGGAGCGGGCTTGCTCGCGAAGACGGACTCAGACTCACCACCACATTTATGCCAGCACCCGCTCCAACGTCCGCGACACCCCAACCTCGCGCAAACTGTTGCAGCACCACTCGAACGCCGCGACAAACTCCGGCGAGCGCGCAATGGCCGTACCAAAAATCTCCTCGACCGCCAGCAAGCGCTGGGTAATCAGCACATCATCGGCCACCAGCGTCTGGCAGAACGCTGCCCGCGGATCTGCAATCGAGTAGGTCTCGCCTTGCTCATCCACGCCTTTGAGGTACAGCGCCCACGCCGCCACCACCAACGCTGCGCGCTTGGTCTCGCGGCCATCGGCGATCAGGCGGTTGATGGTCGGCACAGTGAATTTCGGAAACTTCGACGAACCGTCCGAACACACCCGTTCAAGCTGATCGGCAATTGCCTGATTGGAGAAACGCGCCACCAGGGTGTTCTTGTACTCAGTGAGGTCGATTCCCGGCACCGACGGCAGCTGCGGCGTCACATCCAGGTCCATGTAGGCGCGCATGTAGCGCACGAACAGTGGGTCGTTCATGGCCTCGTGGACGAAGCGGTAACCCTTCAGGAACCCCAGGTAGGTCAGCGCCAGATGACTGCCGTTGAGCAGCTTGATCTTCATTTCTTCGTAGGGCGTGACGTCGTCGGTGAATTGCACGCCGACCTTTTCCCAGGCCGGGCGACCGTTGACGAACCGGTCTTCCAGCACCCATTGCGCGAAGGGTTCGCAGACCACCGGCCAGGCATCGTCCAGGCCATGCTGGTCGGCCAGTTGCAAGCGGTGCCGGGTGCTGGTCATCGGCGTGATACGGTCGACCATGGCGTTGGGGAAACTGACGTTGGCGTCGATCCAGTCGCGCAATTGGCTGTCGTGCAAGGCGGCGAAGGCCAGCAGGGCCTTGCGGGTGACGGCGCCGTTGTGCGGCAGGTTATCGCAGGACATCAGGGTGAAGGCCGTTGTGTCAGCGGCGCGGCGCCTGGCCAGTGCGGCACAGAGGAAGCCGAACACGGTTTTCGGCGCATCCGGGTGCGCCAGGTCATGCTGGATCTGCGGCAAGTGCGCCATGAACTCACCAGTGCTGTCGTCGATGCAGTACCCGCCTTCGGTGATAGTCAGCGAGACGATGCGGATCTCGGGGCTGGACAGTTTGTCGATCAACGCCTGGGCACCGTCCTCGGCCAGCAGCATGTCGCGGATGGCGCCGATCACCCGCACTTCGGTGTCGTCGCTATCACCGAGTTCGAACAGGGCGAACAGATAATCCTGATCCTTGAGATCGTCACGGGCGCGGCGGTCTTCAGCGCGCAGGCCGACACCGCAGATGGCCCAGTCCAGGCCTTCGCCGGTATTCATCAAGGCGTCGGTGTAGTACGCCTGATGGGCACGGTGGAAACCGCCGACGCCGATGTGCGCGATGCCTTGGCGGGTCTCGCTCAGGGCGTAGGCGGGCAGGACCACTTCAGGGGCGAGGCGGCTGAGGTTTTGGTTGTTCAGTTTCATCGCAGGCTCTCTGAAATCAGGCAGCAACGCGCAACGGACGGGTCAACGCCACGCCGTCGGCATCGAATAAATGGCAGTGTTGCGCATCCAGATGCAGGCTCAGGGTTTCACCGTAGCGGCTGGCCAGATCGCCGCGAACACGCAGGGTCAGGGCCTCGCCGGATGCCGCCAGGACGTGGCAGAAGGTGTCGCTGCCCAGGCGTTCGCTGACATCGGCGGTGACCTGCAAGGTGCAATCGCCGGGTTTGGCCAGTTCCAGGTGTTCCGGACGAATGCCCAGCGTCACCGCACTGCCGACGCTCAGATGCCTGCCGCTCAAGGGCAGGTTGATGCGGGTTCCGGCGTCCAGTTGCACTTCGCAGCCCTGGCTGTCGACGCGGGTGACCTTGCCCTTGAGGAAGCCCATTTTCGGCGTGCCAAGGAAACCGGCGACGAACAGGTTGGCCGGCTGGTGATAGAGATCCAGTGGCGAGCCGACTTGCTCGATCTTGCCGCCATTGAGTACGACCGACTTTGTCGGCCATGGTCATCGCTTCGACCTGATCGTGAGTCACGTAGATCATCGTGGCCTGCAGTTCCTTGTGCAGGCGCAACAGTTCCAGGCGCATCTGCACCCGCAAGGCAGCGTCGAGGTTGGACAACGGTTCGTCGAACAGGAAGATTTTCGGATTGCGCACGATGGCCCGGCCAATCGCCACGCGCTGGCGCTGGCCGCCGGACAGTTGCTTGGGCTTGCGCTCCAGCATCGGCCCCAGTTCGAGGATGCGCGCCGCTTCGCCGACCTTTTTTTCCACTTCGGCTTTCGCCACGCCGGCCAGGTCGAGGGCGAACGACATGTTCTTGCGCACGCTCATGTGCGGGTACAGGGCGTAGGTCTGGAACACCATCGCCAGGTCGCGCTTGGCCGGGCTCACTTCGGTGATGTCGCGGCCATCGAGCTCGATGGTGCCGCCGCTGACTTCCTCCAGTCCTGCAATCAGCCGCAGCAGCGTGGATTTACCGCAGCCCGACGGGCCGACGAAGACCACGAACTCCTTGTCGTTCACTTCAAGGTCGATGCCCTTGATGATGGAAAAGCCTTCGAAGCCTTTTTGCAGATTCTTGATTTTCAGGTTGGCCATGGTGGCGCTCCTTTTGTGCTTATTCTTTTGGGGGCTATTTCACGGCGCCGAACGACAGGCCGCGTACCAGTTGTTTCTGGCTGATCCAGCCGAAGATCAGGATCGGCGCACAGGCCAGGGTCGAGACGGCCGACAACTTGGCCCAGAACAGCCCTTCGGGGCTTGAGTACGAGGCGATCAATGCGGTCAATGGCGCGGCTTTCGATGAGGTCAGGTTCAGCGACCAGAAGGCCTCGTTCCAACACAGGATCAGCGACAGCAGCACCGTGGACGCCAGGCCGCCCTTGGCGATGGGCAGCAACACCCGGAGCATTTCCTGCGCCAGCGTCGCGCCGTCCAGCCGCGCGGCTTCGAGGATGTCCTTGGGGATGTCCTTGAAGTAGGTGTAAATCATCCAGACCACGATCGGCAGGTTGATCAGGGTGTAGATCACGATCAGCGCGATTCGCGTATCGAGCAGGCCGAAACTCTTGGCCAGCAGGTAGATCGGCATCAGCACGCCCACCGGCGGCAGCATCTTGGTCGAGAGCATCCACAGCAGCGTGCCTCTGGTGCGCTGGGTTTCGTAGAACGCCATGGAGTAGGCCGCCGGCACCGCGATCAGCAGGCACAGGGCTGTGGCGCTGAAGGAAATCACCACCGAGTTCCAGGCAAAACTGAAATAGTCGCTGCGCTCGTTGATGTGCAGGTAGTTCTCCAGCGTCGGCATGAAGATGAACTGCGGCGGCGTGGCGAAGGCATCGATTTCGGTCTTGAAACTGGTCAGCACCATCCAGAAGATCGGGAAGAAAATCACGATCGCGATGGCCCAGGCCAGCGTACCGAGCAGCAGGCTTTGCAGGCGACGGGATTGTTGAAGAGTCATGGCAGGCCTCAGGCTTTGTCGGTCAGGTTTTTGCCGATCATCCGTATCAGGATGATCGCGGCGATGTTGGCGATGACCACGGCGATCAGGCCGCCCGCCGAGGCCATGCCGACGTCGAACTGCACCAGCGCCTGGTTGTAGATCAGGTAGGCGAGGTTGGTCGAGGCGTAGCCGGGGCCGCCGTTGGTAGTGGTGAATATTTCGGCGAACACCGAGAGCAGGAAGATGGTTTCGATCATCACCACCACCGCAATCGGCCGTGCCAGGTGTGGCAGGGTCAGGTGCCAGAAGATCGCGATGGGCCCGGCACCATCGAGGCGCGCGGCTTCTTTCTGTTCCTGGTCGAGGGACTGCATGGCGGTCATCAGGATCAGGATCGCGAAGGGCAGCCATTGCCACGAGACAATGATGATGATCGACAGCAGCGGGTAGTGCGCCAGCCAGTCCACCGGTTGCGCGCCGAACAGCTTCCAGACGTAGGCGAGAATCCCCGACACCGGATGGAAAATCAGGTTCTTCCAGATCAGCGCGCCCACCGTGGGCATGATGAAAAACGGCGAGATCAGCAGCACCCGCACGATGCCGCGACCGAAAAACTCACTGGCCTCAAGCAACGCACTGATCAACACGCCGAGCACCACACTGATCAGCAGCACGCTGCCCACCAGCAACAGGGTGTTGGTGGCGCCGGGCAGGAAGCCCGAGTCGGTGAGGAAGTAGGTGAAGTTCTCCAGGCCGACGAACTCGTTCTCGCCGGGGTTGAGCAAGTTGTAGCGAATCGTCGAGAAGTAGACGGTCATACCCAGCGGTACGATCATCCACAACAGCAGCAATGCCACCGAAGGGCTGACCAGGAACCAGCCGGGATTGGCTGCGCGACTTTTGCGCTGGGGTTGGACAATGTCCATGTGAGCTTTGGCAGTTGATGTATTCATGGTGATCAGAACCGATTATTTACAGGCATATGAAGATCAACTGTGGGAGCGGCGGTGCGGCGATCCGACTTGCTCGCGAAGAGGCCAGTACATCCGACACGACTTTTGCGATTGGAATGCCGCTTTCGCGAGCAAGCCCGCTCCCACACTGGATAGGGGCTTACTTGGGATAACCCGCGCGCTTCATCTCGCGCTCGGTGGTTTGCTGGGCCGCTGCCAACGCCTGGTCGACCGTGGTCTGGCCGATCAGCGCTGCCGAGAAGGATTTGCCGACCTGGGTACCAATGCCCTGGAACTCGGGAATGGTCACTAACTGGATGCCGATGTACGGCACAGGCCTGGCGCCCGGCTTGCTCGGGTCCGCGGCCTTGAGCGATTCCAGCGTGACCCTGGCGAACGGCGCGGCACTCAAGTACGCCTCGCTATAGGTCGAGGCCCGGGTGCCCGGCGGCACGTTGGCGATGCCGTCCTTTTCCGCAACCAGTGCGCCGTATTCTTTGGACGTGGCCCAGGCGCTGAAGGTTTTCGCCGCGTCCTTGGCCTTGGAGCTGGTCGGAATGGCCAGCGCCCAGGAGTACAACCAGGCCGAGCCCTTGTCAGTGATCTGATGTGGCGCAAAGGTGAAGCCGACGTGATCGGTGACCTTGCTTTGAGACTTGTCGGTGACGAACGAGCCGGCAACGCTGGCGTCGACCCAGATCGCGCATTTGCCGCTGTTGAACAACGCCAGGTTTTCATTGAAACCGTTGCTCGACGCCCCCGGCGGGCCGGATTTCTTCATGGTGTCGACATAGAAGTTCAGCGCGTTTTTCCATTCGGGACCGTTGAATTCCGGCTGCCACTTTTCATCGAACCAGCGCGCGCCATAGGCGTTGGCCACGGTGCTGATCAGCGCCATGTTCTCGCCCCAGCCGGCCTTGCCGCGAAGGCAGATGCCGTACTGTTCCTGCTCGGGTTTGTTCAATTTGGCGGCGAATTCACCGATCTGTTCCCAGGTCGGGCGCTCGGGCATGGTCAGGCCGGCGTCCTTGAACAGGTCGGTGCGGTAATAGGTGATGGAGCTTTCGGCGTAGAACGGCAGGGCGTACAGCGAGCCTTTGACCGACAGGCCTTCACGCACCGACGGGAACACGTCGTCGAGGGCATAGCTTGAAGGCAAATTATTCATCGGCTCCAGCCAGCCCTTGGCGCCCCAGAGTGCGGCTTCGTACATGCCAATGGTCAGCACATCGAACTGCCCGCCCTGGGTGGCGATGTCAGTGGTCAGGCGCTGGCGCAGGACGTTTTCTTCGAGGACCACCCAATTGAGCTTGATCTCCGGATGCTCGGCCTCGAAGGTTTTCGAGAGCTTTTGCATGCGGATCATGTCGCTGTTGTTGACGGTGGCGATGGTCAGGGTCTGTGCGCCAAGGCTGACGCTGCTGAGGGTCATGCAGGTGAGGGCAAGCAGAGCTTTTACCGAAGGTTGCATCGTGCACTCCTTTTCTGCACCCGGCGGGATACAGAAGGACAGTTATTGTTTTTGTGTCTTCCTGCGGAGGGAAGAATCTGTGCTGATTACATCCTTCAATGGCAGGCGAGACAAATCATCCGTCGCACCTTTATCGATACTTTTTTGCACTGAGGTTTTGGGGGGGTAGACGCAGGGAAGGGCTTTTCAGCGAAGGAGGGGTATTGAATCCGTACAGGTTTGAGGGGGTAACGCTGTACCTGTGGGAGCGGGCTTGCTCGCGAAGGCGGTGTGTCAGTTTGCAAAATATCGTCTGACACGACGCCTTCGCGAGCAAGCCC
>NZ_JAHBDN010000042.1:0-85935 GCF_019956445.1 Pseudomonas sp. BF-R-19 | reverse complement strand
GAGGCAAGAGCGCGAAAGTCGCGCTCTTTCCTGCATGCGGGTCTTACTGATTAGGCTGAATGCCATGTTGCGCGATGGCACCGAATGGCGGTGACGAGTGGCACAGTGAAGACAGTTGCTCCCACAGTCGTGTTGGTTGCTCGCGGATTTTGCGGATAGCCGCGAACCCTGTGGGAGCGGGCTTGCCCGCGAAGAGGCCGGCACATTCGACATCGATGTCGCCTGACAATCCGCCTTCGCGAGCAAGCCCGCTCCCACAGGGGATGTGTGTGATTACAACAACGACAAGGTGTAATTGATGATGAATCGGTTCTGATCGACGTTGCGCCCGGCGTCAGTGTTGGACCTGGCGTTACGCAGTGTGAACCCTACCCCCTTGAACGTGCCCGACTGCAACACATAGTCCAGGGTCATGTCGCGCTCCCACTCGGACTGGTCGCTGGCGTTTTGCGCCTTGATGTCCGTGCCCTTCAGATACACGATCGAGGCTTTCAGGCCCGGTACGCCCAAGGGCGCGAAGTCGTAGGTGTATTGGCCGAAATTGGTCTGCTCGCCGGCCCGGGCAAAGTTCTGGATCATCTTGTCGGTGGGCAGGTAGACACTGCCGCCGCCCGCCCCTTTGTCCACCAGGCTGCCCTGGTTGGGCTGGACGAAGTTGCTGCCGTCGCCCACCTGTTGATGCCCCACCGACACCGCGTGACCACCGTGGGTGTAGGTGACCATCGCAGCCCAGGTGCTGTTGTCGATTTCACCGTCGTTGTCGTCGGTGTAACCCGACACCCGATAACCTTGCGCGCGGCCGGAGGCAGAGCTGTTGGCACCGCTCGACGTGGTACGGAAGTAGCGCAGGTCGGTGGTCAGTGAGCTTGCGCTGTCGATGGGTAAAATGTGCGTCAGGCCAAGGAAGTTCTGGTTGTAGAAGTCTTCCAGCTGCGCGAAGTAATACTGGGTCTTCAGGCTCCTGGTGAGGTTGTAGTCACCGCCGGCGTAGTAGAACTTGTTGCTGTCCTGCGTGCTGCCGGCGACCGACAGGCCTGTGCGGTCCGTCGAGGCGCGCCCTACCGCGTGTTCCAGCACACCGCCGGTCAACGTCAGGCCATCGATGTCGTTCGAGGTGACCTGCGCGCCGGTAAACGATTGCGGCAACACACGGGCATCGTTCGCCAGAAGGATCGGCAATTTCGGCAGCAAGGTGCCGTAGCGAAATTCCGTCCGGGCCAGGCGCATCTTCGCCGTAGGACCGAAGCTGCTCCAGGCGGCGGCCGCGCCGTCGCCGTCAGAGGGAATCATGCCGCTGCCGACGTGGCGCCCCGCTCCGCTGTCCAGTGTGATGCCAAGCAATGCCTGGGCATCGAGCCCGAACCCCAGCGCCCCCTGCGTAAACCCGGACTCATAGCGCAACACGAAACCCTGGGCCGCCTCTTCGGTTTTCGAAGGGGCCGCGCTGCCATCGCGATTGTCACTGTTGAAGTACAGGGTGCGCATCGAGAGGATGGCCTTGCTGTCTTCCAGAAATCCATGGCCTGCGGTATCGGCAGCCTGGGCGCACACCGAACCGGTGGCCAGCAGGACTGCGGTGGGAATCGCTCGTTTGAACATAGGGTGCTCCTGGGTGTTTCTTATCGTTATTTGAAGGTTTCACCGCCAGACAGAACCCGATTGCCGCCCACGCAACAGCGCTCAACACGAGCGCGAAAACAGGCGCGCTCGATGAGTGACATGAGTCATCGGACGTTCGAGGTGAGGGTTGACTGGCTGGTTTGTGAAACTCTTAAAACATTTCGAGAGGCTATTATCAAACACGGTGAAAGTAGTTTTCGTACAGGGATAAGCCTTGTCGCGCAGGGGTATGGACGATCACTGTTTTTGCATATCGGTGCGGCGGATTTTCATCATACTGACATCATCGGCAGTGTTCGGTGACTGCTTGCATGTCCCAACAAGAGCAATGACCCATGAACGATCAAATCGAACTGTACGGCGCGAACACCGGCAACAGCCTGCGGGCAGCGATTGCCCTGGAAGAGTCGGGCATCGCCTACACCGCACGCCGGCTCGACCTGTACGCACAGGAGCAGCGTGGCCCGGCCTTCCTGGCGCTTAACCCGGCCGGAAAAGTGCCGACAATGATCGATCACGGGACAACGCCGGCGCTGATCATCAACCAGTCCAACGCCATCATTCAGTACGCCGATGCCCAGGCGCCTGGACGGCTGGCACCGGCGCAGCCGGGACCTGCGCGCATCCGGGTGATCGACCGCTATTTCTTTTTCGTGACCGATGTCATCGCCCCCAGCCATGCCGCCTTTTTTCTGCACCAGGCGGGGCAGGACAAGGCGGCGGCGATTATCGATCTGCGGGTGATCGAGCAACTGACTTACGCGGAAAGTTTTCTGACTGCCGGCTTCATGGCCGGAGAGCAGTTCTCCATGGCCGACATTTCGGCGTTCACCATCGCCACAGCGTTCCGTGATCGACTGGAATGGAAAGAGCTTCCGCAACTTTCGCGCTGGTTCGATTCGGTCGAAGCCAGGCCGGCGGTACAACGCGGTCTGAATGCGTTCAAGCATTGCTGAGCGGTTGCCGAAAACAAAAATGCCCGGCGACGGGCCGGGCATTTTCAGACGAACACCAAACGATTCTGCCTCAGTCGCTGTAGCCGAGCTCTACCGAGCGGCTTTCCTGCGACTGGTTTCGTGTTGCGAGGCAGTAATACAACGGGCACGTCACCGCCAGCCCCATCAGCCACGACAGGTCCGCGCCCTCGACCAGGTTGGCGTATGGCCCGACGTACAGCGAAGTATTGGCGAACGGCAGCTGCACGATGATGCCGATGAAGTAGGCAATGATCGCGTGCAGGTTAAAGCGACCGTAGATACCGCCATCAGCCCGGAAGATCGAGGCGATGTCATAGCGACGACGCTTGATCAGGTAGAAGTCGATCAGGTTGATCGACGCCCACGGCACCAACACCAGCAACAGCGCCAGAATCAGGCCGATGAACTGCGAAATGAAATTCGCCGAGGCCCCCAGCGCCACCACGCAGCAACCCGCCAGCACGATGCTCGACAACACCACGCGCACCTTGATGCTGGGCGTCCACTGGCTGGCGAAGGTCTGGATCGAGGTGATGATCGACAGCACCGCGCCATACAGATTCAAGGCGTTGTGGCTGATGATGTTGAGCAGGAACAACACCATCAGGATCGGCCCCAGCCACCCGGTGGACTGCTTGACCGCCGCCATCGCCTCGGTGCCTTCCGGAGTCGCCAATACCGCTACGGCGCCGAAGGTGAACGACAGGATGGTGCCCAGGGTTGCCCCCAGGTAGGTGGCGAAGAATGGCCGGGTGATGCCGATGTCCGCCGGCAGGTAGCGCGAGTAGTCCGACACATACGGCGAGAAGCTGATCTGCCAGATGATGCCCAGCGACACCGTGGCCAGCCAGCCGGACAGGTTGAACCCACCACGGGTGAAGAAGTCCGCCGGCAGATCATGGGCGAATATATAGAGGAAGCCGGCGAGCAAGGCACTGCCCATCACCCAGGTGCCGATGCGGTTCAGGGTATGGATGAAGCGATAACCGATCACGCCGATGGCGGTGGCACTGAGGGCACCGATGAGAATGCTGGCCGGCACCGGAACCGACGGCGCAATGCCGACAATCGATTTGCCTGCCAGCACGATGTTGGAAATGAAGAAACCGATGTAGATCAACGCCGCGAAGAACACGATCAACAGCGCACCATAGCGGCCGAACTGACCACGGCTCTGCACCATCTGCGGGATGCCCATGCACGGCCCTTGGGCCGACGCCAGCGCAATCACCACGCCGCCGACCATGTGCCCGAGGGCAATCGCCAGCAAACCCCAGAACAGGTTGAGGTGGAACACCTGGACCACCATGGCGCCGGTGACGATGGGCAGTGGCGCGATGTTGGTGCTGAACCACAGGGTGAAGAGATCGCGGGCCTTCCCGTGGCGCTCTGCGAGTGGAACGTAGTCGACCGTATGGTTCTCGATCAACGGATCTTGCCGGGACATCTGGGACATGTGCATGAACTCGAGTTTGTCTGTTCTTATCTTTGTATGAAGCCAAACCGGGGGGACTCTCTGGCCGCCCCTCAGATGCGAACCATATTATGGTATTCCAAACTTTAAACAAGACTGATCCGGTCTTTTAACAAGCATCTGAGCCGGCATCCTGCCTGATTCACGTCAGCGCTGGCTAGCTGAAAGCCCAGTAATCATTGGGTTTCAGACAAAAGCCGTACGTTTATCGGTTCACCCAAAAAGACCTTGCAATCGATGTATTACGGTATACCATCAGACCTACAAACATATAAAAACGCGTCACACCACCCGAGGACCGTCCAATGATCGATGCCGCCATCTACAAACAAGTCATGGGTTCGTTCCCGTCCGGAGTGACCGTGATCACCACCCTGGATGACGACGGGCAAATCGTCGGCCTGACCGCCAGCGCCTTCAGTTCGCTGTCGATGGACCCGGCCCTGGTGCTGTTCTGCCCCAACTACAGCTCCGATTCATACCCGGTCCTGATCAAGAACAAGCGCTTCGCCATCCACGTGCTGTCCGGCGGCCAGCAAAACGAAGCCTATGCCTTCGCACGCAAGGGCAAGGACAAGGCCCAGGGGATCGAGTGGACGTTGAGCGAGCTGGGCAACCCGATTCTGGCCAACGCCACGGCGGTCATCGAATGTGAACTGTGGCGCGAATATGAAGGCGGTGACCACGCCATCATGGTCGGCGCGGTGAAAAACCTGATCGTGCCCCGGCAGAGCAGCGGGCCGCTGGTGTATTGCCACGGCAAGATGGGTGCCCTGCCCGTTCTGGCCTGATCCCTCTGATATCACCGCATACCCCTGTGGGAGCGGGCTTGCTCGCGAAGACGGAGTGTCAGTCAACACATATGCCGCCTGGAAGTTCGCTTTCGTCGGATCGCCGCCCGGACCAAGCCCGCTCCCACACTGGTTAGCGTTAGCCGCGAAGAGAAGTCATTTGCGGAAAATATGTATTATGGTATACCAATAAACAACAGGCCCGCGATCGACCGGCCGACAACAATAGATCCGAGGTAAGCGTCATGAAGTTTTCCCTGTTCGTACACATGGAACGTTGGGACGAAAGCGTCAGCCACCGCCAGTTGTTCGAAGACCTGACCGAGCTGACGCTGATGGCCGAGGCCGGTGGTTTCAGTACCGTGTGGATCGGTGAACACCACTCCATGGAGTACACCATCTCGCCAAGCCCGATGCCGCTGCTGGCTTATCTGGCGGGCAAGACCACCACCATTCACCTGGGCGCCGGCACCATCATCGCGCCGTTCTGGCATCCGCTGCGGGTGGCCGGTGAATGCGCGTTGCTCGACGTGATCAGCAACGGACGCATGGAAGTCGGTCTGGCCCGTGGTGCCTACCAGATCGAGTTCGACCGCATGGCCGGCGGCATGCCGGCGTCCTCCGGCGGCCAGGCGTTGCGGGAAATGGTTCCGGTGGTGCGGGCATTGTGGAACGGCGACTACGCCCATGACGGCGACATCTGGAAATTCCCGACCTCCACCAGCGTGCCCAAGCCGATCCAGCAGCCGAACCCGCCGATGTGGATCGCTGCCCGCGACCCGGACTCGCACAACTTCGCCGTGGCCAACGGCTGCAACGTCATGGTCACGCCGCTGATGAAAGGCGACGAGGAAGTCCTCGACCTGAAGAACAAATTCCAGGCCGCGCTGGACAACAACCCTGGCGTGCCGCGTCCGCAACTGATGGTGCTGCGTCACACCCACGTGCACACCGCCGACGATCCGCAGGGCTGGGAAGTCGGGGCCAAGGCGATCTCCAGGTTCTACCGCACCTTCGATGCCTGGTTCGGCAACAAGACCACCCCGGTCAACGGCTTCCTCGCGCCGAGCCCGGAAGAGAAATTCGCCGGTCGCCCTGAGTTCGAATTGGAAAGCCTGCACAAGACCGCCATGATCGGCACCCCGGAAGAAATCATTCCGCGCATCAAGTACTACCAGGAACTGGGGGTCGACGAATTCAGCTTCTGGTGCGATAACAGCCTGCCCCATGCGGAGAAGAAAAAATCCCTGGAGCTGTTCATCAAGCACGTGGTGCCAGCGTTCCGCTGATTGCGCCGCCCTGCTCCCCGGACGCGAAGCCGGGGTGTAGGAGCGAGCTCGCTCGCGATGGACGCTAACGATAACGCGCGCCATCTGAATGACCGCGTTGTCCAGAAGTTTTTCGCGAGCAGGCTCGCTCCCACAAGGGTCGATTCCAATGATTACTGGTCGCCTTCCATCACTCGCCCTTCCCTCCGGCGCCGCGCGGGCCTACCTGCGCGGTGAATGGACCGCTTCGCACCTGCATTTCAAGCGCCTGCGCGCCAGCGTTTCGGCCAAGCAGAACGGCTTCTGGCAAACAGTTCACTGAGCCCACCCGAACAGCCAATCACGCACCCCCGCGTCTCGCCATTGCATGGCGCGTGCGGTGCCTTGTGTTTCGCCTTTGATCAGGTTTGCCCAATGAACAATAACAACGCGCTGTTGATCATCGACATGCAGCAGGAGGACGGCTTCGTCCTGGAAAACCTCGACAGGGTGGTCGCCCATACCGCCGCCCTGCTCGATACCGCCCGCCATCAGCGGATGCCTGTCATCTATACCCGCCACATCAATCAGGCCGACGGCAGTGACCTGCCCCACGGCGAACCGCTGGCCGCCGACGGTGGCCCCGGCAGTTACCGCGCCGGCACCCGGCAAGTGGAAATCATCGAGTCGCTGACGCCGCAGCCCGGTGAATTGATCATCGACAAGGGCCGTTACAGTGCCTTTCACCGCACCGACCTCGATGCCCGACTCAAGGCAATGGAAGTCGACACGCTGATCGTCTGCGGCGTGCTGACCGACGTCTGCGTGCTCACCAGCGTGTTCGATGCCTTCGCCCTGGGTTATCGCGTGCGCCTGGTCAGCGATGCCTGCACTACGACCAGTGAGGCCGGGCATTACTCGGCCCTACTGATCATGGCCAACTGGGTCTACGCGCTGGAAATCCTCACAAGTGAACAGTGCCTGCGCGCCCTGCAACAACTCGACTACATCAGCCTGATCCCCGAGCGTCCGGACCTGTTTGCCCACCAGCCCCATGAGCTGCAAAGCACCATCGCCCGTCTGCAATCCCGTCTCGTCCGGACTCAGGAGTGATCGCCATGCAAGTCGAAAAAAGAAGCATCGATTTCATCCCCGAGACCGAACGCCACGGCAAGCCGGGTTCGCTGTTCTATATCTGGTTCGGCGCCAACATGAACATCACCACCATCGCCTCCGGCGTGTTGCCGGTGGTGATGGGGCTCAACCTGTTCTGGAGTGCGCTGGCGATCATCATCGGCTCGTTGCTGGGGGCGATTTTCATGGCCTCCCACTCGGCCCAGGGACCGAAGCTGGGCATTCCGCAAATGATCCAGAGCCGGGCGCAATTCGGCGTGTTGGGGGCGGTGTTGCCGCTGCTGTTCGTAATGCTGATCTACCTGGGCTTCTTCGTCAGCAACACCTTGCTCGCGGCCCAGGCGCTGGAGTCCGTCAGCCCGCTGCCGATGTCCGGCAATATCTACCTGATTGGCGCGTTGTGCTTCGTCGTCGCGCTCTATGGCTATCGGTTGATCCACCGCTTGCAGAAGCTGCTGTCGATTCTGTCGCTGGTGGTGTTCGTGGCGGCCACGGTGCTCGCCTTGCAGTTGCCGATCCCGGCCGAACAATGGCTGCCAACAGGCTTCTCGCTGTCGAAGTTCCTGGTGGCGGTGAGCATCGCCGTGACCTGGCAACTGTCCTACGCGCCTTACGTCGCCGACTATTCGCGCTACCTGCCGAGCAACACGCCGACCGCCCAGGTGTTCTGGTACAGCTACGCCGGCACGGTCAGCGGTGGTGCGTGGATGATGATTCTCGGGGCGATCCTGAGCGTCGGCATCGGCGACTTCTCCAGCAACGTCGGCGGGCATGTCGCCGGTCTGTTCGGCGCTGGCGCGGTGCTGCTGTTCGCCTTCATCGTCTACGGCCAGGTGTCGATCAACGTGTTCAACCTGTACGGCGCGTTCATGTCGACCATCACCGTGATCGAGCCTTTCGCCCGACTCAAGGTGACCCCGCGAGTACGCGGTGTGTTCATGCTGCTGATCAGCCTGGTGGCCACGGCCCTGTGCACCATCAGTCAGGACGACTTCATCACCTTCTTCCTCAACTTCATCTTCTTCATGAGCTACTTCCTGATCCCGTGGACGGCGATCAATCTGGTGGACTACTACTGCCTGCGCAAAGGTCAATACCGGATTGACGACATCTTCGACCTGAACGGGATCTATGGGCGGGTCAACTGGATCGCCTGCGGCAGCTTCCTGCTGGCGATTGCCCTGGAAATTCCGTTCATGAACACCACGCTGTACGTCGGCCCGATCGCTACGGCGCTGGACGGGGTGGATCTGGCGTGGATCGTCGGGTTGCTGGTGCCGGCGTTGAGTTATTACTGGCTGATGAGGCTCGGCAAGCGTGCGCCGGTGGCAGAGTCCGCGTAACGAAGATCTCCTGTAGGAGCTGGCTTGCCAGCGATGGTGACTTGCCTGACACACCGCGTCGTCCGGTTCGCCAGCAAGCCGGCTCCTAGAGGTTTGGTCGATCTTTTGATATGCATAAACCGTGGTCATGGACTTGGCGCCACATTGATCGCCATAAGCTGAAAGCAGAAGATCGTAGGGTCCTACGTAGGAGTGGCGTACTCCAGTGGAGTTGCCGAAGGTTCGGGCCGCGTTCGGACGATATTTTTGATCCTCTACTCGGGCTCAACCCGAACGGATAGACGACATCGAAAGAAGCGCCACCGCTTAACATCGAACAGGTCGTAAAACATCCCACAGACCAAGCGGGTCGACACCAAGACGCTTCCTACGTCACCACCAGAAACATCCTATATCAACCTTTTTTGCCTTCCTGAAAGCTGTCGAGCGCTTGAACGAGGGGGCTAACGAAAGCCCCCCCATCCGCTTCGATAGGCCAGGGAGGTCTGACTTTGTCCAACGTATCGCGCACCTTCATCGACCACAACCGCCACACTCTCAAGATCGACCAGCTCGACACCCACCTCGACGTCCTTACCTTCGAGGGCCATGAATACCTCAGCCAACCCTACCTCTACCGCATCGAATTCACCGCCAGCGACCTCGACATCGGCGCGGAAAAATTCATCGGCCAGTTCGCCGAGTTCAGCCTGTACGACGCACCGTCCAACGTGCCCGTGTTCGACTGGGAAGTGCCCAGGCCGATAATGCCGCTGCGCACGCTGTACGGCCGCATCACCGCCTGCCAACGCCTGTCCGGCTCAATCGACGAAGCACGCTACGAAGTCACCCTGCAACCGCGCCTGGCCCTGCTCGATCGCGGCCAGCAGACACGGATCTACCAGCACCAGTCCGTCCCGGACATCGTCAAAAGCATTCTGCGCGACCGCCATGGTCTCGACACCGGGCACTTTCGCTTCAACCTCAAGCGCGAGTACCCGCAGCGCGAGCAGGTGATGCAGTACCAGGAAAGCGACCTGGCTTTCATCAGCCGGATCCTGGCCGACGTCGGCATCTGGTACCGCTGCATCCAGCACGAAGAGCTCGCCTTCGACGTCGTCGAGTTCTGCGACGACCAGCGCTGCTACCAGTTCGACGTCGAACTGCCGCTGCGCTCGCCCTCGGGCTTCAGCAACAGCGAGCAGGACAGCGTCTGGGCCCTGCAAACCCGCCACAAGGTGGTGGAACAGCAGGTCAGCGTACGCGCCTATCACCCCGACGACAGCCGCGCCTACCTCGACGGCGAGGTCGACCAGACCCTCGGCGAGCCCACCACCCACGGCGTGGCCACGACCCGCGGCGTCGCCGACAACACCTACGGCGAGGCCTACCACTACGCCGAACCCTACCGCGTGCTCGGCAAGTCCCACCTGCGCGACGAAGACCTGCAAAGTGAAAGCGGCTTTTTCTACGCGCGCCTGCGCCACGAACGCTACCTCAACAACCAGACCCACCTCAGCGGCACCAGCAGCAGCGCCACCCTGGCCCCGGGTCAGGTCCTGACCATCAGCGGCGACGCCCCCAAGGCCTTCGCTTCCCGCGTGGTGATCACAAAAATCACCACGCGCGCTGCCCGCGACCGCAGCCTGACCTGCGATTTCGAAGCCATGCCCTACGCCTTGCGCCTGTGCTTCCGCCCAGAGGTCCCGCCCAAACCACAAATCGCCGGCACCCTGCCAGCACGCATCACTCACCCCCCAGAGCAACCCCCTGTACACCGAAATCGACCTGCAAGGGCGCTACCGGGTCAAGTTCCTCTTCGACCGCGACACCTGGCCCGCCGGCCGCGAAAGCAAGTGGCTGCGCCAGGCCCGCGCCTACGCCGGCGACACCTACGGCCTGCACCTGCCGCTGATCGCCGGCACCGAAGTGGCCATCGCCTTCGAACAGGGCGACCCGGACCGCCCCTACATCGCCCACGCCCTGCACGACGACCAGCACCCCGACCTGGTGACCCAGCGCAACGACCACCGCAACGTGCTGCGTACGCCGGCCAACAACAAGCTGCGGATGGACGACACGCGGGGGCAGGAGCACGTCAAGCTCAGTACCGAGTATGGCGGCAAGAGTCAGCTCAATCTGGGGCATCTGGTGGATGGCCAGCGCAAGAAGCGCGGGGAAGGGTTTGAGCTGCGTACGGATGACTGGGGCAGTCTGCGCGCGGGCAAAGGCCTGTTCATCAGTGCCGATGCGCAGGCCAAGGCGCAGGGGCCGGTACTGAACATGGCGGATGCCGTCGACCGCCTGCAGCAGGCCGGCGAACAGTTGCAGCAGCTCTCCACTGACGCGCAGACCGCTAAAGCCGAACCGGCGGACGTGGCCGCTCAACTCAACCTGCTGCGCCAGGACCTGGAACAGCTCAAGTCCCAGGTCCTGCTCCTCAGCGCCCCGCAAGGCATCGCTCTCACCAGTGGAAAACACCTGCAACTGGCGGCCAAGGACAACCTGATGCTCAACGCCGGGGGCGAAGCCGACCTCAGTGTGATCAAGCGCCTGTTCGTTGGCGTCGGTCAGGGCTTGAGCCTGTTTGTGCGCAAGCTCGGCATCAAGCTGATCGCCAATCAGGGGCCGGTGAGTGTGCAGGCACAGAACGACAAACTGGAACTGATCGCCCGGCACGGCCTGGACATCACCAGCACCGAAGATGAAATCCACATCACGGCGAAGAAGAAAATCGTCCTCAATGGCGGTGGCAGCTACCTCAGCCTGGATGAGTGTTGCATCGAGTCCGGCACGGCGGGGGATCACAAGGTCAAGGCGGCGCACTACGACTACAGTGGCCCGGCGAGCATGAAGGCCACGCACCCGGACTACCCCAAAATCCTGTCGAAAGAAATGATTAACCTGAGCCTGGCGCCCGCTCCGAACGCCTCCAGTCACGGTTGGGCCGGCATGCCCTACACGCTGTTGGCCGACGGCGCGGTACTCAAGAAAGGCGTGCTGGACAAGACCGGCCTCATATCGATTGACCATCAGGTGGTGACCCGAGGCTATCGCGTTGTCCTGGCCAACGGCACGGTTTACCAGATCCCGGTACCGACCGACTACCGCAATGCCGAGCAGGCGGTACTCGCCAATCAGGGTCTGCACAACCACCCCTCGCAAACCGATACCAGCGTCAACCAGCCCGCTTCGCACACCGATCATCGCGGGCAGTACGCCGCGCACATCGCCCCTCAAGGAGAGAAAACCCGATGACTCAATTCGAATGCGTGGTGCCCATCGCGCTGCAGCACACCAACACGGCCACCTGCACGGCGCCCTGGTACGTATGCAACACCGAATACCATCCGGTAGGCGCTACCTATCAAGCGTTGATCAACGGCGAGGAAGCCTTCAAAGCCGTGTACGAGGCCATCGCGGCAGCAAAACAATCCGTCGACATCATCTGCTGGGGGTTCCAGCCGTCGATGTTTTTCATCCGCGACGGCAAGGCGCCGAGCATCGGTGAACTCCTCCTGGCCAAGGCCAAGGCCAGGACCAAGCCAGGCGTCAAGGTACGGATACTGGGCTGGGAAATGCCATTCAATCTGGCGGGGGTGGGCGGCGAAGCCAACCTGCCCGGCAAAGGCTCGCTGCGTATTGCCGATCGGGCGCTGCAGCGCTCCACCGAGGCGCAATACACCGAAGACCGCGAGTGGTTTGCCCGCTGTGCGGTCTCAGGCAACAAAGCGGCGCAACAGGTCGCGAACGGACTGCCAGCATTCGTCAGTCGTGGTTTCAGTTGGGAGGAAAGGGCTGAAATTTCCCATTGGGTGAAGTATGAAAGTCTCGACCCGGACATCAGCAGCAAGATGCGCCAAACCCTGAAGCTCACCGCCACCCACCACCAAAAGACCGTGCTGGTCGACTACGAACTCCCTGAAAGCGCCGTCGGCTTCGTCATGGGCCACAACATGCTCGACGAATACTGGGACACCAGTGCTCACACAGCGTTGAACCGTGCCGAAGGCAACAAGCCGGCACCCAACCAAGGCCCACGGGGCAGTACCCCGCGTCAGGACATCTCCAGCCAGGTCAGCGGCCCGATCCTCGAACACCTGCACCACAACTTTGCCACGGCCTGGTTCAAGGAGACCGGCGAGGACCTGATGGCGTCGCGCGAGGCCAAGCAGCTCGGGCTGCGGCTGCAATGCAATCCCGGCGCAACGAAGCAAATCGCGCAGATCCTGCGCACCCAGGCCCAGGAACGCAAACGCGACATCGAGACGCTCTACCTGCAAGCGGTGAACAACGCGACCCAGTTCATCTACATCGAGAACCAGTACTTTCGCTGGCCACCCTTGGCCGAGCTGATCAAGCAGGCGGTCGCTGCCCAGCTCAGGGGCGGGCGCGACCCCGACCTCCATGGCCCCCTGCACCTGTTCGTGATCACCAACGCCGGCGACGACAGCGTGGGCGCCGGCACCCGCAACACCCAGCGCATGCTCGAAAGCCTGGGGCGGGCCGAGACCATTCCTGAAGTGACCAAGCTGCAGCGCATCGAACAGGTAAAAGCGCAAGTATCACCCCGGCCGATGCCCGAGCCCCGCGACCGTGCCGGGCACCGGGAACTGGCCGAGTGGCAGGCCGAACTTGATTGGCACATCAAGCAAATCAAGGACAGCACCGTCACCCCGGAGGACATCCCCGGCCTGAAAGTGCACCTGTGTTCGCTGGTTGCTCCGGACTCACCGGCGGGCAGGGAATGGATGCCGGTGTACGTCCACTCCAAGCTGATGATCGTCGATGACGTGTTCACCACCCACGGTTCGGCCAACATCAATACCCGCAGCATGCAGGTGGATAGTGAGCTGAACATTGCCCATGAGTGGATGAGTGTGACCCAGGCAATGCGGCGGAGGTTGTGGGATCTGCATACGGATGGGAAGGGGGTGCAAGAGGAGGTGGGCGATGCATTCGAAGCTTGGCAGAAAATCATCGATGACAACAAAGATCTTCAAAAGGACAAAGAAAACGGCGTTCCCGACGCACCTCTTGTCGAGTTTTATTACGGCAAGGCCAAACTGCAGGACCTCGACTGATGCGCCGTTTTCTCTTGCTCTCCTGCCTGCTGTTGGCGGCTTGCGATAGCCGCAGCACCTTTAACTATATGAAGAAGGACCCTCATGTGAAACCTCTGACGGAAATCAAAGCCAACCTGGCGTTCACCTGCGCCCACGAAAATATCCCCGAAGCCAGTGCTGAATCTGACGTGCTGTTCAAATATGCCCGCTGGCTACAGAAAAATAACCAGCTCAAGCAAGACAAAAACGTAGATGTCGATATCGAGCGGTTGTACCGCATCGCCGCCGAAAATGGTCATTACAAAGCCAACATCAACTTGCAAAACGGGTCGATGCGCCAACGGTTCCAGTTGCGTGGCGCCGAACACCTGCGCTTGAGTCAACAACTGATGGATGCTGGTGTGGCCACAGGTTACTACTTTGTGGGGATCTTTCTACAGCAAGGCTCGGCGGGCCTTAAACAGGATCCGGAAATGTCCTTGCGCTACTACCGTAAGGCTGCTGATAAAGGCAGTGCCGAAGCGCAATACTATGTGGGCGACAAGCTGGCACCGAGTGATATTGCTCCGGATGTCGCGAGGCAAATGCGCCGTTGTGCCGCCGAGCAGAAACATGGCAGAGCGGCCGTGGCACTGGCTGTTAATCTTAAAAACAAGGGAATTTACCAAGAGGCAGTTGAAGTACTCCAGATGGGTGTTGCCGGAGGGTATGAACATGCTGCTGGCCGCTTGGGCGATGCATTTCGCGGCCCTTCCAGTAGCAACAAGTTGGACTACTTAGGCCAATCGGAAGACCTTGAGCGTGCCGACCGCTACAAAAAAATCTGGAAGATCCTTGCGGGTTATTCATATGCCAACCCCAAAGTCCCCGAAATCAACGAAATCCTCCCGCTGCCACCGGCCAAACTCCCCGCCTGGGACGGCAAGCTGCAATGGCTAGAAGAGCGCCTGGCAAACGCCCCGCCAGAAAAGCCCAGCGAAGCGCTGATCCAGCAACTGGCCAAGGCCAAGCTCCTCGACCCCACTTCCGGTCGACCGCTGCCAGCATCTCCCGATTTCATCCGGGAGCCTTACCGCAAGCTGACCTGCAACAGCGGTCAAGCCTGCCCGCAATCCGGCTATTGGAAAGCGGAAGGCATCGTCGACGAGATCCGACGTTTCGATAAAGGCGAAATCATGCCGACATTGAACGTCCGGCGTAGCCATAGCCGTTTCCTGCTCGCCGACCGAATTACCGTCGAAGAGGAAAACATCGAATGGATATTGTTCGGTGAAGCCTGAGCATTTCTGATCCGATTATCAGTCGAGGCACTCGGCGGTTGATCGGTAGCAAGAGCCTGACAAATCAACGCCAATTCCGGCAACCACAAGAGCAGCGCAATGACCCAGTTTGAGGCAGACGCACATGGAGGTGAAACGACTACAGGCATAGCTATGTTCAGACCGCGAAGGCAGGCACAAAAAGGCAAATGCGACATTGAGACGCTCTACCTGCAAGCGGTGAACAACGCGACCCAGTTCATCTACATCGAGAACCAGTACTTTCGCTGGCCACCCCTGGCTGAACGGATCAAGAAAGTCGCCGCCGCTCAAACCGAAGGTGGTCGCGATCCCGGGCTGCACGGCCCCCTGCACCTGTTCGTCATTACCAACGCCGGCGACGACAGCGTGGGCGCTGGCACCCGCAACACCCAACGCATGCTCGAAAGCCTCGGGCGGGCCGAGACCATTCCCGAAGTGACCAAGCTGCGGCGCATCGAACAGGTAAAAGCGCAAGCATCTCCCCGGCCAATGCCCGAGCCCCGCGACCGCGCCGGGCACCGGGAGCTGGCCGAGTGGCAGGCCGAACTTGATTGGCACATCAAGCAAATCAAGGACAGCACCGTCACCCCGGAGGACATCCCCGGCCTGAAAGTACACCTGTGTTCGCTGGTTGCTCCGGACTCACCGGGCTGGCAATGGATGCCGGTGTACGTCCACTCCAAGCTGATGATCGTCGATGACGTATTCACCACCCACGGCTCGGCCAACATCAATACCCGGAGCATGCAGGTAGATAGTGAGCTGAACATTGCCCATGAGTGGATGAGTGTGACCCAGGCGTTGAGGCGGCGGTTGTGGGACCTGCATACGGATGGAAAGGGGGTGCAGGAGGATGCGGGTGATGCATTCGAAGCTTGGCAGACAATCATCGATTACAACAAAGAGAGACAAGAAGACGAGACAACTCCTTACGCCCCCCTCGTCGAATTTTTCTACGGAAAAGCCAAACTGAGCGACCTCGACTGATGCGCCGTTTTCTCTTGCTCACCTGCCTGCTGTTGGCGGCTTGCGATAGCCGCAGCACCTTTAACTATCTGAAGAAGGATCCTCATGTGAAACCTCTGACGGAAATCAAAGCCAATCTGGCCTTCACCTGTGCCCACGAAAATATCCCGGAAGCCAGTGCTGAAACCGACGTGCTGTTCCACTACGCCCGCTGGTTGCAGAAAAACAATCAGCTCATACCGGACAAAACTGTCGATGTCGAAATCTAGCGGTTGTACCGCATCGCCGCCGAGAATGGACATTACAAAGCCAACATCAACCTGCAAAACGGGTCGATGCGCCAACGATTCCAGTTGCGTGGCGCCGAACACCTGCGTTTGAGTCAACAACTGATGGATGCTGGTGTGGCGACAGGTTACTACTTTGTAGGGATTTTTCTTCAGCAGGGTTCGGCCGGGCTTAAGCAGGATCCGGAGATGGCGTTACGTTATTTTCGCAAGGCCGCAGATAAAGGCAACGCCCAGGCGCAATACGATGTGGGGGACAAGCTAGCGCCAAAGAGCATTGCTCCAGAAGTTGCCCGGCAGATGCGCCGTTGTGCTGCTGAACAGGGGCATGGCAGAGCTGCTGTCATGTTGTCGCTTTATTTAAAAAGAAATCAAAAATACAGCGAAGCAATCGAAATCTTGCAGATGGGGGTTGCCGGAGGGTACGAACATGCTGCTGGCCGCTTGGACGACGCCTTTCGCGGCCATCCTAAGACCAACGAGATGGACTATTACGGCCAAACCGAAGATCTCGAACGCGCCGACCGCTACAAAAAAATCTGGAAGATCCTTGCGGGATATTCCTACGCCAACCCCAAAGTCCCCGAAATCAACGAAATCCTCCCGCTGCCACCGGCCAAACTCCCTGCCTGGGACGGCAAGCTGCAATGGCTCGAAGAACGCCTGGCCAACATCCCGCCAGAAAAACCCAGCGAAGCGCTGATCCACCAACTGGCCAAGGCCAAACTCCTCGACCCCGCCTCCGGTCGACCGCTGCCAGCATCTCCCGATTTCATCCGGGAGCCTTACCGCAAGCTGACCTGCAACAGCGGTCAAGCCTGCCCGCAATCCGGCTATTGGAAAGCGGAAGGCATTGTCGACGAGATCCGACGTTTCGAGAAAGGCGAAATGATGCCGACCCTGAACGTCCGGCGTAGCCATAGCCGTTTCCTGCTCGCCGACCGAATTACCGTCGCAGAGGAAAACATCGAATGGATATTGTTCGGTGAGGCCTAAGCATTTATGGGGCTGTTTGATACTCATCGCCTTGACCGGCTGTGGCGCTAACAATGCCGAGCCTTTGTCGGTGGACTTTGTAAACCCGCTCACCGATATCAACATTAGTCTCGCCTTCACCTGCCAACACGAAACAATTCCGGCGACCTCCGCCGAGGCCGATGTGCTGTTCCATTACGCGCGCTGGCTGCAAAAGAACAACCAGCTTAAGCAGGACAAGACTGTTGATGCAGAGATAGCGCGCTTGTACCGCATCGCCAGTGAGAACGGCCATTACAAGGCCAATATCAATCTGCAGAACGGTGCCATGCGCGGGTATTTCGGACTGCGCGGTGAAGAGCATTTGCGCATGAGTGAGCAACTGATCAACGCGGGAGTGGCAACAGGATACTACTTTGTTGGCATCTTCCTGCAGCACGGCGCAGCCGGGCTGCAGAAAGATCACGAAATAGCGTTGCGTTACTACCGTAAAGCCGCTGATGAAGGTAATGCGCTAGCTCAAGCCTATGTCGCAGACAAGTTGGCGCCGATCAACATTGCCCCGGACGTTGCCCGGCAAATGCGCCGTTGCGCTGGGGAGCAAGGAAACGGCAAAGCGGCAAGAGCACTAGGTATTAATTTATCGACGAAAGGGCGTTATCAGGAAGCACTCGAAGCATTCCAGCTCGGGGCAGCGGCCGGTGACAGCACTTCGACTTCTTTTTTGAGCAAAGGCTTCCGTGGTCCGGAGCCGGATGATCGGTTGTACTACCTGGGCCAACAGGAAGACCTCGAACGCGCCGATCGCTACGAAAAAATCTGGAAAATCCTCTCGGGCTACTCCTACGCCAATCCCAAGGTCCCCGAGATCAACGAGATCCTCCCGCTGCCGCCTGTCCCGTTGCCAGCCTGGGACGGCAAGCTCCAATGGCTCGAAGAGCGCCTGGCCAACATCCCGCCCGAGAAACCCAGCGAAGCACTGATTCACCAACTGACCAAGGCCAAAGTCCTCGAACCCGCCACCGGCCGGCCCATGCCAGGCTCCTCGGCCTTTATACCGATCGACTACATCAAAAGACCGACCTGCATCAGCGGCCAAGCCTGCACGCATACCGGTTATTGGCTGGCGGAAAGTATCGCCGGTCAATCCTGGTCGCGCCTGGAAAAAGGCGAGCCCCGGCGCTTCGAGAAGGGCGAGATCATGCCGACCCTGAACGTCAAGCATCGTCACAGCCGCTTCCTGCTCGCCGACCGTGTGACGGTCGAGAAGGAAAATATCGAATGGAGGCTGTTCGGTGAGGCCTGAGTATTTATTGATCTATATATTGGGCACGGCCTTGATCGGCTGTGACACTTCCTCTGCCAATAGACCGGAGACAGAAACCAAGAATAATCCGGGTAAAGAAATTTGTCGCGAGTTCACCAATGACTCGCAGGGCAAATGCACAACCAAACTGCGTTTTATCTCCAGCAACTATGTTGTTAAAAAAGGGCATGTTTACTGGATGACCAAAACAGAGCGCAAGGAAAAGCCCTGCGGTTTAGGCATGCCTTTTTTTTTCCACAATCTCATGTCGTGGAGATGTTTTAGATCAGAAAGCAATCAGATCGATCATGTTGAGGAACGCCGACTTAGGAGTGTTGCACCATACTCTCCTCAGTTTAAAGCGCTCGAGGGCAGCTCGCCTCTACTAACAACCTGGCAGCAGGAGCAAATGGCAAGTTATGCGAAAGATGAAAAGTCAGTTTTTTTTAAAAACATTGAAATTGTTGGTGCCGACCCAAATAATTTTGAAGTCGTTTTTCCATTTGGGGATGACGAAATGTGGAAAAATATCAGCGTCTCACAAAGTGGAAAATCGTTATTTTCCAAATGGAAGCCGATTGGAAATATTGAGCTGAATCAATTTCGTGCATTCACTCCAGTTCGATGCCCGGAAAACGGGCTCAGTTGTGTTAAAAAATTCGAAGATATTAAAAATGATAATTTGCGCCATGGAATAATTGGATGGATAGGCGATGCTGTTTTAGTTCTCCACGAAAATGGCATTAGTCGTTTTCCTGGTATGGTATCGCCAGACACGTTCATGTTCAGGAGTAGATATAAAACCTACCTTTACGCTAAGAAATCCTTCTATGAGTTGAGCGGCGATCATGACAAGCTAATTAAAATGGATGTTGAATTTTATGAGCGCTATAACTATTGATTAAGGCTCTCGACTGAGGAAGAGGTTTTGATAGCACTTCGGAGTTTGCATTGCTGCCAAAATCCCGATGGCATTACATCCGTGAATTGACATTCCACCGCTGAGCAATGTGATAATACACTGGTGACCTGAATTTTATCGGGGCCTGCATTTATCCAATGAATTGTAGAGTTCTGGCCTTCGACCCTGCAGGAAGATGCAACCTGATGCACCGTTAAAACAGAAACCTGATGCAGCTGAAATAACACCGCCAATTCCGGAACTTACAGGGAGTAGCACAATGAGAAAATTTAAAGCAGGCGAAATAGAAGTTACCGTTGTAGCAGGTCCACGAGAGGCTTGTGGTTACAATGGGTGAAAGCACAATTCAAGTAGTCCTTGAAGGCAACTTCATTGACGGCCAAGTAATGGAATTCACCGGTCAAAACCTCAAGCAAACAATCACCAAAGACTGCCAAATTATCGTTAGCCAAGGCGATTCGGCCAGTGGTCAAGTGGATTGAATCGAGAGAAACCCCGCCTGTCCCGCCTCTCGGCTGATAGCCATGAGTGTGCTCCATTGCAGTCTCAATTATTTTCAGGCAAAAAAAATCCCAGGCAGCTGATGGACGCCTGGGATTTAAAAATGCATAAACCGTGGTGGTGAACGCGGCGCGGATATTACGGAATATTTCGGCCTGTAACAAGATATTTTTATTCACTATCCAGTTACTAATCCTCCTAACCCCTTCAATATCCACATGTTTTCTAAGGGCGACTAGAGGAACCAGCGATACTCCCGCGCGCTGATGTCATGCAGAAATGCCAGATGATCCTGGCGCTTGTTTTCGCAATAGACGTCCACGAACTCCGCCCCCAAGCCTTCGCGCAGCGATGCATGATTTTGCATGGACTGCACCGCTTCGAGCATTTCCAGCGGAAAATCGATGCCACTGCCGCGGTCTTCGTTGAGCGGTGCAATCGGCTCGCGCTCCCCTTGCAGGCCTTGCTCCAACCCCACCAGAATCGCCGCCAACGCCAGATACGGGTTGGCATCGGCGCCCGCCAGGCGATGCTCAATACGCAGGTTCTTGATGTCCGACTCTGGAATACGCAAGCAGGCATCGCGATCCTCGAAGCCCCAACTGGCGCGGGACGCCACGTTCACCGTGCCGCTCAAGCGACGCATGGCGTTGTGGTTCGGGGCAAAGATCGGCATGCAATGCGGCAACACATCCAGGCAACCGGCCACTGCATGGCGTAGCGCCCGCTGGCCGTTTGCTGCCAGCAGGTTGTTGCCGGCCTGGTCATACAGGCTGACATGCACGTGCATGCCGCTGCCGGGGTGCTGCAGGTAGGGTTTGGCCATGAAGCTGGCGCGGTAGTTGTGCTTGAGCGCCACGCCCCGGGTGCTGCGGCAGAACAGGGCCGCCCAGTCGGCGGCGCGCAGGCCGTCATCGCAATGGCCGAAGTTGATTTCGAACTGGCCCGGGCCGAGTTCGGCGGTGATCACCGTGGCATCGACGCCCTGCGCTCGCGCGGTCTCGACCATTTCATCGAGCACCGGGGCGAAGCGCGACAAGCGTTCGATGTGCATGTTCGGCTGATCGTCGGCATCGCCGCTCAGCTCATCACGGGGGAACTGCGGCAAGCCGTCCTTCAAGCGGCTGTCGAACAGGTAAAATTCCAGCTCGAAGGCCACCACCGGGAAAATGCCCTTGCGCTTGAGTCGATCCAGCACCCGCGCCAGCACTTCGCGGGGCTCGAATTCGATGGGTTTTTCGGTGCCGTCGGAGGTGATCAGCATCTGGCCCAAGGGCTGCTTTTCCCAGCTCACCAGCTTCAAGGTGCCGGGCACCAAACGGCGCAGCGCATCCGGGTCACCATCGTTGAAGCAGTAATCGCCGATCTTGAACAGTCCGCCCTGGGTGCCGAGCAACACGCAGTTCTGCGGCAGCTTCAGGGCACTGCCGGCAGCGACTTTTTCCAGCATCTCGATCGGGTAGCGCTTGCCGTAGAAATGCCCCGGAATGTCCAGGGAGATCAGGTCGACGTAACGCACTTCGGGGTTGCAGTGGCGGAAGTTGCGAACCTCGGCCAGCAGTTCAGAGCACACAGCATCCATCGTTTTGTTCCTTGTTGTTATCAGGTGTAAACCCAAAGCACACGGGTCAGTTGGTCGGACAGGTTGCCGTAGCGGCAGTGCGCATGGCTGGCCAGTTGAAAGCTGTCGCCGGGATGCAGGGTCACCGGTTCGTTGTCGTCGAGCCACAGGGTCAACTGCCCTTCCAGGACGTAACCGCCCTGCTCGGAGCTGTCCTTCATGTGTCGGTCGCCGCTGCTGGCGCCGGGCTCGAGCTGACTTTCGAGCATCGAAAAGGACGCGCGCATCTTTGGCGAGACGAGGATGTCGGTGATGCCGTCGGCGTAGTACAGCGTGCGGCGCTCGTCCGGGCGGGTGACCCAGGACAAGGCCATGGGTTTGGGCAGGCTGTAGAAATAGGTGGTTGGCACGCCCAGGGTTTCGCTGATGGCGGTCAGGTCCGCCACGGTCGGGCGCGACAGGCCACGCTCGACCTGGGACAGAAAACCCACGGAGCGGCCGATTTTGTCCGCCAGTTCCTTCAGGGTGTACTTTTTGTGTTTGCGCAGGTCCTGGATCAGGATCGCCAACGCCGAGATTTCTTCTTGCATGTCCATCTAGAGGCTTCCAGAAAGTGTCGCTTCAAATGCTGTCGCGCAGTCGATACCAGGCCTTGCCGATGGCTTCCAGCGGCGCGGCCAGGTATTTGCCGCCGGGAAAACTGCCGTTGTTCAAGCCCTGGTACAGGGACAACTCGTCGGGCTGACCGAGCACCGCGTCGGACACCGCCCGCGCCGCGGCCAGTGTCGGCAGCACGCCATGCCCGGAATACCCCTGCATCCAGTACAGATCGCCGCGCCGTCCGATATCCGGCGTGCGCTTGAGGGTCAGGTCGATGTGGCCGCCCCAGGCAAACTCCAGCCCGACGCCGGTGAGTTGCGGGAACACGCGTTCCAGGAACGGCCGGGTCGCGGCGGCGATATCCTTGGGCATCCCGCCCAGGTAAGTGCAACCGCCGCCGAACAGCAGGCGGTTATCCGGGGTACGCCGGAAATAATCGAGCACGAACTGATTGTCGGTCACGCACACGTTGCTCGGCAGCAGCGCGGTGGCTTGCTCCTCGGTGAGCGGTGCGGTCGCGACCTGATAAGTCCCGACCGGCAACACGCAACTGGCCAGTTGCGGGTCGAGTCGATCCAGGTAAGCGTTGCACGCCAGCACCAGCACATCGGCGCGAATACGACCGCGCTCGGTGGTCACCACAAACCCGTCGCCCTCCTCGCCATAACTCAGCGCCTTGCTTTGCTCGTGGATGCGGCCACCGGCGCGCTCGATCGCATCGGCAAGGCCGAGGGCCAGTTTCAGCGGGTTCAAATGCCCGCCTTCGGGATCGAAAAGCCCGGCCTGATAGCGCTCGCTGGCAACCCACTGGGGCAATTCGCTGCGCTCGATAAATTGCAGTTTGTCGTGGCCCCACTTGTGGCTGGCCTCGTGTTGCCACTCGGTCAGCAGGCCTACCCGACGGGGCATCACCGAGGTCCAGAGATGGCCGGCGCGGTAGTCGCAATCGAACTCATGGCGGCCGGGCAAGTCACGCAACTCGCGCGCGGCCCAGCGCATGCCGTCCCACAAGCGCCGCGCCCGTTCGTAACCCAGTGCCGCTTCCAGCGGTGGCATGTCGCACGACCAGCCGAGAATCGCCTGTCCGCCATTACGCCCGGACGCGGCCCAGGCTACCCGGCTGGCTTCGAGCAAGGTCACGCGCTTGCCGGCCAGCGCCAGGCGCAAAGCCGTGTGCAATCCACTGAAACCGGCCCCGATGATCAGCACTTCGGTGTCTTGCTCACCTTCCAGTGCGGCTCGATCGACCAGGCGATCGGCGCAGGTATGGGCGTAGTAACTGGCGACATGCCGGGTGGATTGCTGAAACATACGGCCTCGTGAAATTTTGTATTTTTAATTTCATGAAAAAATACACGGTAAATTTCACACAGGCAAATGGCACGCAAAAAAATCCCGCCCAAGAAGACTTGGGCGGGATGTTTAATCAGACGCGTCAGCGACCGTATCAGGCAATCGGGATCAACGGATCCGCTGCGGCCCACGCGGTGTCGCGGTTCGCCGCTGGCGGGTAGATCCATTGGGTGTTGATCTGGGTTTTCAGCGACTTGGCCTCCTCCTTGACCAACTTGACCTGACGATCCCAACCCTCGGTGTACACCGCGCCCCAGGCCCCCAGGTCGAGGCAGGTCACGTATTTCGGCTGGCTGTACGGCGTCGGATCGACACCGAGGATTTGCGCCGCCACGTTATTGCCGGCGTGACGCCCCAGGACAATGGCGTGCTGGCAGGTCATCAAGGCGTAGTTGCCGATCTCGTCACTGGCCGCGTAGGCGACGTCGCCGGTGGCGAAGATGTCGTCCTGACCAATGACTTTCAGGTGCGCGTCGACATGCAGACGGCCCAGGTGGTCACGCTCGGCCGGAATCTGCTCGGTCAGGGAGCTGGCGCGAACGCCGGTGGTCCAGACCACGGTGTTGGCATCGATACGAGTACCGTCGGACAGGGTCACGCCGTTGGTATCGACCGACACAACCGAGGCTTTCAAGTGCCATTCCACGCCGGTTGCCAGGCTGGCCTCGACGATCGATTCGGCGATTTCCTCACCCATCGAGCCGCCAATCTTGTCGCCACGGTCGACGATGATCACATTGATGTCGGCACGGTCGCCGAGGATGGCCCGCAGGCGGCTCGGCATTTCAGTCGCCGTTTCGATCCCGGTGAAACCGCCACCGGCTACCACCACCGTGTTGCGCGCCTTGCTTTCCGGCTGATTGGCCAGCGCCTTGAGGTGGTTTTCCAGACGCACGGCCTGTTCGATCTGATCGACGTCGAACGCATGTTCAGCCACGCCCGGAGTGTTCGGCGAAGCCAGGCGGCTGCCGGTGGCCAGAACGAGTTTGTCGTAGCTGCGGACTTGTCGGGCACCTGTGGCATCGACATAGCCGACCTGTTTTTGCCCGACGTCGATGGTTTGCGCCGCGCCCTGGATGAACTTGACCCCTACGGCATCGAACAAGTCGCCAATCGGTGCAGCCAGTCGGTGGGCGTTCGGCTCGTAGAAGCGCGGACGCACACGCAGTTCGGCCTGAGGAGCCAGCACGGTCACTTCAACGTCGTTGTGGCCATGAATGTCGAACAGGCGCGTGGCACTCAAAGCGGTCCACATGCCACCGAAACCTGCGCCGATTACCAGAATGTGCTGCTTCATCTTTAACTCCAGAGGGATAACCAAGTGTTGAAAATCGTTGAGGGGTTCAAGGACCGCCGTCGGGTTGTACCGGGATAAGTGCCTGCCACTCCGACCGAACAACTACGACTCTATTGATCCAAGTTAAATCCTGCAACAGATTTTGATCAATGGCTGCCATCGAAAACCCTGATCCCTGACCTGAACGCCATGTATTCAGCGCATCAGAAGAGCGTTCGCTGTCATGAAAAAAGATTGAACGAGGAGGGATTCGTTGCCTGACTTGCTTTCGGCTGTTAGAATTTGCGACTAATTCAGTCGGAGATCTGCATGTCTCTTTACAGCGCGGGTGTCGAATACGGCATCCACTGCCTGCTTTTTCTGGTGGGTAACGGTGGCGACTCGCGCGAAGCGAGCGTGCGCGACCTTGCCGATCTGCAAGGCGTCCCCCAGGACTATCTGGCGAAAATCTTCACCAAGTTGGCCAAGGCCAATCTGGTGGTCGCCACCGAAGGCATGCGCGGTGGCTTCAAGCTGGCCCGGCCCGCTGACGAAATCACCTTGCTGGATATCGTCAATGCCATCGACGGCCGCAAGTCGATCTTCGATTGCCGGGAGATCCGTGGCCGTTGCGCTGTGTTTGACGGCGTCCCGCCTGAATGGGCATTGGACGGACTGTGCGCGATCCATGGCGCGATGATGGTTGCGCAAAAACGCATGGAAGAGGCACTCGCCCAACAAACCATCCTCGACATCGCCAGGAAATTCGGGCGCAAGGCCCCGCCAGAATTCGGCGTCAAGGTGGAAAGCTGGATGAACGAGCGTCGGGAACGTAAAAGTGCCGCCCAGGCGAACGAGCAAATCATCCCGACCACCAACCTTCCAGACTGATCCACACAAAAAAAACCGGATGCACACCAGGCATCCGGTTTTTTCTCAATTGAGTCGAAAAACGGTCGGTGACCGATTTTCACCCTCTCGCGTTTACAAACAGTCGCGCACGATTTTGCGCAGGTCGCCGGACTTGGCCCAAGGTGGCCCCTGATACAGCGAAACCCGGCTGCCGTCCTTGTACTTCACGATATCCAGCACTTCGTCGGCTGTGATTACGCTGGGCGCGGTGATGCGAAATCCGTTGGATATCGAAACCTGGGTCGTATTCGATACTTCCTTTTGCCAGGCAGGCAACACGCACGCCGCATACTCTTTTGGCGTCTTCTCGCTGTGCTTGCTGACATTCGGCTCGCCCGGTACCAGCGACGCCGGCAACGAGCACCCGCCCAGCAATGCCAACACGACTCCCCCCATCAACATCCGCATGCTGTTTCCTTTAATTCGAAATAAGAAAATGTAGCTCGCCGTCGTCCCTACAGCCATCCCCAACGATTCGGCGACTGTCATTGATATCACTTCGCCCGGTTAGTTCCTTGCGTTCAGATAAAACAGGACAGCTTGTTTTCTCACTCGCTGGAGTTTTCCCGACCAAGGGAGCCCCCGCTGATTCAGACGAACACAACATCCGGTGCGGTAAACAGGTCTAAAATTCCTGAGTGAGGAGTTCAGGAGGTCATCATGTGGCTTAACGAATCGGAACAGGAACTTCGGCGTGATCTGCAAGGGCTTGCGTCGGATTTGCGCTGGTCGGCCGTGGAGCTTTTGCGCATCGAGCAGCAATTGCGCCTGCTCGGCAACGAAGCCGACGCGCAAGCCGTTCAGAAACTGTGTGCTTTGTTTCAGGGTGATGAAGAAAAACTGTCCGGCTATGCCGAGGAAGTGAAAGCCAAGGTCATTAGCCGCAACAAGACTCAATAGCGGGAGCGCTGCCATGAACAGGCCTCTATTTACGTTGGTCGTCGCACTGACCGCGTTGGCAGGCTGCAGCACCAACTCGATCTACCAGGACCAGCCGCTGGTCGCGAAAGTCGACACCGGCATGACCCAGGAGCAAGTCCGGAAAATCGGCGGCCAGCCCCTGGCGGTCACCGGCCGGACTGTCGTACCCGGCACGTGCTTTGACTACAAACTGACTCAGGCCGGCCATCAACAAGCGTTCAATGTCAGCTTTGACGACCGTGGCATGGTCGACAACAAAAGCTTCATGACCTGCGCGCAGTGGAGCCACACGCAACAAAAGGCCCGGGAACCCTCCCGCCCTAGCGGAGGCGGTGGCTATTAGCGCCGTCGCATCATGAAAAAGCCCCGGAAAACCGGGGCTTCGGGCACGACTTCATTTTGCTTGATGGCTGCCGCCAGGCCTGCCAGCACGCGCCCTGTAGCCGGGCAGCGAAGCGGCAAACGCCAGTGCTTCTTCCCGACTGGCAAACGAGCCCAGTCGGTCGCCTTGGGTGCACACCCGCCAGGGGCCGTGGTTCACGCTGAGTACGTCGTAACCGTTCATGTGCATTTTGTTCAGCATCGGAACGCTCATAGTCACCTCCTCTTGGGCAGTGATCTCAGGTTGACTTGCTTACCTTACACCCACCCTTGTCCAAAATACCGACCAGACGTCGCCATGGAAATTCCTTCTGGTTGCACTTTTCGTCACATTGGCACCTCAAATTACTCAGATAGCAGCACAATCGCGGCCCTCGCCCGAATGCTGCACGTCCATGCCTGTTCCATGACAACGGCCATCGGGTAATCCATGAAAGTACGCGCAACGATCATCTTCGAGCAGGACAGGCATGTATTGCTGGTACGCAAGCCAGGAGGACGCTGGACGCTGCCCGGCGGCAAGCTCGAACGGGGTGAAAGCGCAGCCGATGCCGCCGTTCGCGAGCTGCTGGAAGAAACCGGCCTGCGGGTCGACGAGTTGATGTACGTGCTGGAGCTGGAATCGGACGGCACCCGACACCACGTATTCGAGGTGTCGGTGCTGAACCTGGAGCAATTGCGACCGCTGAACGAAATCACCGATTGCATCTGGCACCCGCTGGATGCGCTACACAATCTGAACATCAGCGACACCATGCGCAGTATTGTCAGCACCTTTGTGCGCCGCTTGTAGGCCCTAGCCGTTGGCCAACGCCATCGCGGCCCTGTCGATCAATGCCGCCACTTCGGCGGGCATCGACGCCAATGACGCATGGCTGGCGTTCAAGGTCAGAATCTCCCGGGCGTTGAGCCGCGCAGCCATCCATTGCTGGTTCTGCGGCGCGATCATCCGGTCTGCGGTCGAGATCTGATACCACGATGGCTTGTTCTTCCAGGCCACCGTGCCAATGGTGTCGTCGAAGGTGCTCGCCAACGGCGCTTTCTGGGTGAGGCCCATGACCAACCCTTCGGTCGCCGGCAGGTCCTGACAAAAGCTCTCGTGGTAGAGCTCAGGCTTGACCCACAGGTAACCGTCGCTATCCGGCGTCAGGTTGGCCGCTGCCGCAGGCAGGTGCCGTTGCGTGATGCCGCCGGGGCTTTCACCGGCGTCCGGCGCGAATGCGGCGATGTACACCAGCCCGGCCACATTCGGCATATCCCCCGCTTCAGTGATGACCGCGCCGCCATAGGAATGCCCCACCAGCAGCACCGGACCGGGCACCTGGGCGACCATCTTGCGCGTGCGTTCGGCATCCTCGGCCAAGGACGTCAGCGGTAACTCGACAGCGCGAATGTGCGTGTCGCCCCGGCTGAGCAATTTGACGATGACCTTGTTCCAGTGGGCGGCACCGCCCCAGAAACCATGGACCAGCACGATCGTGGGTTTGTCACTCATCACCATGACTCCGTTTGCGGATTGGATTGTTAATCGCTCGCGTCAGCCCTGATCGCCACCGCCCACGGGCATGACCATGCCGGTGATATAGGACGCATCGTCGCTGGCCAGAAACAGAATAGCCCCAGCCTGCTCATCCAGAGTGCCGTAGCGTTTCATCAGACTGCTGTCGAGGGTCTGGTCGACGATCTGCTGGTACCAGAGTTTTTCCTGCTCACTCTGCTCGGCACCGTTGCGGGGTATGCGTCGCGGCGGTGCTTCGGTGCCGCCAGGCGCCGTGGCGTTGACCCGCACGCCACGACCGGCGGTTTCGAACGCCAGACAAGCGGTCAAGGCATTGACCCCACCCTTTGCCGCACCGTAGGGCACGCGGTTGAGGCTGCGGGTGGCGATGGAGGATACGTTGACGATCGCACCACTGCCCTGCTCCAGCATCAACGGCAGCGCGGCATGGCAACACCACAAGGTCGGGAACAGCGAACGGCGAACCTCGGCCTCGATCTGCGACGCTTCATAGTGCTCGAATGGCTTGGCCCAGATCGTGCCGCCGACGTTATTGACCAGCACATCGAGGCGACCGAAGCGCTCGACAGCGGTTTGCATCACCCGACTGCATTCCTCGTATTGCTCAAGGTCGGCGGTCAGGGCCAATACCTGGGTGGTCGAGGCTAGCTGCTGTTGGACTTCGAACACCAGGTCGGAGCGATCCACCAGGATCAGCTTCGCCCCTTCGGCGGCCATACGCTCGGCCACCCGTCGCCCGATACCTTGGGCAGCGCCGGTGATCAGGGCGACTTTTTCTTGAAATCTGTTCATGTGTACCTCATCGGTCAATGACGATGTATCGGTCGAAACCCAGTCCTGTGGGAGCGGGCTTGCTCGCGAAAGCGGCCTGACAGGCGACATAGATGCTAAATGTTCCGGCCCCTTCGCGAGCAAGCCCGCTCCCAAATTGGATCTGCGCCGTGCACGGTATTTGTGCTCGCTCCCACATTGGGTCTTTACCGACACCGGGAGTTCGTGCGTGACTCACGCCGCGCTGGCGGCGAATTTCTCGAAGTAGAAGTTGGCCGGTGCGATGCCTTGTTCGCGAATGAACTGGCTGACCGCTTCGACCATCGGTGGCGGGCCGCACAGGTAGACGTCGACGTCGCCATCGTTCAAATGCCTGGGCTCGATGTGCTGGGTCACATAGCCCTTGAGCGGGTGCTGGCTCTCGGGGCTGGCGACGCAGGCGCTGAAGGTGAAGTTGGGGATGCGCGCGGCAAAGGCTTCGAGGCGGTCGATTTCCACCAGGTCGAAATCGTGGGTCACGCCGTAGATCAGATGCAGCGGATGATCGCTGCCCTGCTCGGCGATCTTCTCCAACATCGCGGTGAACGGCGCCAGCCCGGTGCCACCGGCCAGCAGCAACAGCGGCCGACGGATGTCCCGCAGGTAGAAGCTGCCCAAGGGACCGGCCAGGCTCATGCAGTCGCCGGCCTTGGCCATGCCGGTCAGGAAGCTGCTCATCAGGCCGCCGGGCACGTTGCGGATCAGGAAACTGACCTCACCGTCGCGCTGCAACGAGCTGAACGAATAGGCGCGGGTCTGCTCGCTGCCGGGAATCCCCAGGTTCACATATTGACCCGGCAGGAACGCCAGCTTGCTCAGGGCTTCGCCCTTGATCGACAGCGCGATGGTGCTGTCGGACAGTTGGCGCACGGCGCTGATGGTCGCGTCGTAGCTGGCCTGACGGGTGCGGCAGACCTCGGAGGACGTCGGCACCCGCACCACGCAATCGCTCTGGGCGCGCATCTGGCAGGTCAGGACAAAGCCTTGCTCGGCCTCTTCAGGGCTGAGGGCGTCTTCGATGTACTCCTCGCCCAGATCGTAGGTGCCGGCTTCGGCAAAACACTTGCAGGTACCACAAGCGCCGTCGCGGCAGTCCAGCGGGATGTTGATGCCCTGGCGGTACGCGGCATCGGCCACGGTTTCGCCGACGTTGGCGTCGATGAACCGGGTGACGCCGTCTTCAAAGTTGAACGCAATGGAATGGGTCATGACGGCAGTCTCACAAGTGATAAACATCGATGACCTGACGAACGTAGTCGTTCTTCAGGATCACTTTCTTGGCCTTGATCAACGGGTTTTCACCGCGCACGTCGAGGGTGTAGAAACTGCTGCCGAAATAGCTGTCGACGGTCTTGTAGCGAAAGCTCAGGGTGTGCCAGTTGAAGCGCACCTTGCACAGTCCGTCGCTCTGTTCGAGCAGCTCGATGTTGCTGATGTTGTGGGAGGTGCGGGTGTCCGGCACGCTGGCGCTGGAGCGCTCGGTCTTGATGCGGAAGATGCGATCTTCCAGGCCGGTGCGGTTGCCGTACCAGATCAGCGAGATTTCCCGCTGCGGGTCCTCGGTCAACTCGTCGTTGTCGTCCCAGGACGGCATCCAGTACGTCGCGTCGGGGGCGTACATTTCCAGCCATTCGTCCCACTGACGGTCATCGAGGTAGCGTGCTTCGCGATAGAGGAAGTCGCGCACCGTTTCATAGGAAATGGTCATTGCACGTCCTCCACGGCGATCAGCTTCGACTGCTCGGCCGCCAGGGCCTTGAGCATGGTCTGCTGCCAGTACTTGTGTTGCAGCACGAACAGGCCCTCGTCTTCGGTGCGCACGCCGCTGAGCAGCGGATGCAAGTCGATTTCCTTGGCTGCCTCGTCGGCGCCTTCGATCCAGTGCTCGGCACCACGGGACATGTCGTTCCAGGTGGTGACGCTGCCCTGGTAGCTGGTCTGGCAGGAACGGAACTCCTCCAGATCGTCCGGCGTGGCCATGCCGCTGACGTTGAAGAAATCCTCGTACTGGCGAATCCGGCTCGAACGGGCGTGATCGCTTTCGCCTTTGGGGGCGATGCAGTAGATGGTGATTTCCGTGCGGTTGACCGAGATCGGCCGGGCGATGCGGATCTGCGAGCTGAATTGGTCCATCAGGTACACGTTCGGGTACAGACACAGGTTGCGCGAGTTCTCGATCATCCAGTCGGCGCGGGCCTTGCCGAAGTCTTGCGCCAGCTCATCGCGGCGCTCGTACAGCGGACGGTCCTCGGGGTTGGCCCAACGGGTCCAGAGCAACATGTGGCCCTTGTCGAAGGAATAGAAACCACCGCCCTGCTTGGCCCAGCTGCCGGCGCTCATGGTCGGATTGCTGTCGCCGGCCTCGCGCTGCTTGCGCTGGTTCTGGGTGGCCGCGTAGTTCCAGTGCACGGAGCTGACGTGGTAGCCGTCGGCGCCGTTCTCGGCGGTGAGTTTCCAGTTGCCTTCGTAGATGTAGCTGGAGGAGCCGCGCAGCACTTCCAGGCCATCGGCGGACTGATCGACGATCATGTCGATGATCTTCGCCGACTCGCCCAGGTGCTCGACCAGTGGCAGTACATCGGCCTTGAGGCTGCCGAACAGGAAGCCGCGATAGGACTCGAAACGCGCAACCTTGGTCAGGTCGTGGGAGCCTTCGCAGTTGAAGCTCGCCGGGTAGCCGGCGTTGGCCGGATCCTTGACCTTGAGCAGCTTGCCGGAGTTGTTGAAGGTCCAGCCGTGGAACGGACAGGTGTAGGAGCTCTTGTTGCCGGACTTGTGCCGGCACAGGGTCGCGCCACGGTGGCTGCAGGCATTGATGAAGGCGTTGAGTACACCGTCCTTGTTGCGCGCGATGAAAATCGACTGGCGCCCCATGGTGGTGGTGTAGAAATCGTTGATGTTGGGAATCTGGCTTTCGTGGGCCAGGTAGAGCCAGTTGCCCTCGAAGATGTGCTCCATCTCCAGGTCGAACAACCGGGGGTCGGTGAACATCTCGCGTTTGCAGCGATAGAGGCCCTGCTCGGGATCGTCTTCAAGCAGGGAATGCACGTATTCGGGTCGCAGGGTCATGGCCGCCGCCTCCATTGTTATTGTTCAGGCAGGGGTCATGCTAGGACGGGGGGGCAGGCTGGAATATCCGCGGGGTGCAGACCTTTATCCGTTTTGTGCAGGGAGTCAGCGTTGTGTCAGGCGACATCAATGTTGAATGTGCCGGCCCCATCGCGAGCAAGCTCGCTCCCACAGGGGCGAAGCAATCCAATGTGGGAGCGAGCTTGCTCCGGGCGGCGTTCCGACGATGGCGCCAGACCAGACAACATCAAACCTGAAGGCTCAATGCCGACGCTTGAGGGTATCGGACGGCAACTCGCCGAACTGCTTGCGATAGCTGTCGGAGAACCGTCCCAGGTGCAGGAAGCCGTAATCCATCGCCACTTCCGTGACGTTGCGCACGTTGCAGGTCGGGTCGCTGAGGCAGGCGTTGATGCGTTCCAGGCGTTTCTGGCGCAGGTAGTTTTTCGGCGTAAGGCCGGCATTGCGCTCGAACAGTCCGTACAGCGAGCGCAAGCTCATGTGCGCCTGGCGTGCCAGCGCTTCGCTGTCGATGTCTTGTTTGAGGTTGTTGGCGATGTAATCGGCAATCGCCTCGAACGTGGCCGTCTGCGAGCCCAGTTCGAGGCGGCAGACATTGGTTTTCATCAGGCTGAGCATCTTGCTGACGATGATCTGCGTGTAATGCTCCTGCACCCTGGGGATCTGCTCGGTGGATTCGGCCTCCTGGCAGATCATCGCCAGCAGGTTGACGAAACCTTCCAGTTCATTGAGCTGATAACGGTTTTCCAGGAACCGCACGCCCTGCCCCGGATAGCGCCAGCGCTGCTCATCGCAGACCGATTCAAACAAGCGGGTCGGGACTTTGAGGATGAATTTTTCGCAATCGGCGGAATACGTCAGGTCCACCGGATCGTCGGGGTTGATCAGCAGTAATTCGCCGGGAGCGAAGTAATGTTCCTGGCCGTGGCCGCGCCACAGGCAATTGCCGCGCAGCAGCACTTGCAAGTGATAAATGCTGTCCAGCGCACCGGACGTCACGCGCACACTGGCGCCGTAGCTGATGCGGCACAGGTCGAGGCTGGCGAACTTTCGATGGTCAAGGCTGGCCAGCGGGCTGCCGGCACGGGGCATGAGAATGCAGTGGTTACCGACATGCTGATTGACGTAGCCCGACACCGCATAAGGGTCGGCATGGTCGAATACTCTGCTGCGCTGACTCAACAGTTGAGCTTGCATCATCGGGTCACTCTCATTGTTGTTATAGGTTGCGTCGGGCCATTCTAGAACACTGCGTCAGTCCCTTGAGGTTTTTCCGGACCGTTAACCGAACCCCTTGTGGGAGCGGGCTTGCTCGCGAAGGCGGAGTCAGCTTCAACATCAACGTTGACTGACACTCCGCTTTCGCGAGCAAGCCTGCTCCCACATGGATTTGCTATCAGTCTTCCAGTGCACGAACCCGTTCGTGGCGCTGTTGCTCTTCAGGCTGGGCCGACGACTGCAGGGTGAAATCGAATTCGATTTCGGCAAAGCGACCGCTCACACCATGGGCCGCCGCGCGCTGTTGATCGTCGCTGAAGGTGATCCTGGCGATCAGCTCGTCGCGGGTGGCGTAGGCGAAATCGTCGTGCAGGTATTGATCACCGTCGAGGTTGATCTGGGTGGTCAGGTGGCGATGATCCGGCGCAGAAATGAAGAAGTGCACGTGCGCCGGGCGCTGGCCATGACGGCCCAGTTGATCGAGCAGTTGCTGGGTCGGACCGTCCGGTGGGCAGCCGTAGCCCGACGGCACAATGCTGCGGAAACGGTAACGGCCTTCGGCATCGGTAACGATGCGGCGACGCAGGTTGAATTCCGATTGCGTGGTATCGAAGTACGAGTAGGTACCACCGGTGTTGGCGTGCCAGACGTCTACCACGGCGCCGGCCAGAGGTTCGCCAGCGGTGTTGAATACGCGGCCTTGCATGAACAGGGTCACGCCCGGATCGACGCCGTCATCCAGACGCGCTTCGCCTTCCGACAGCGGTGCACCGGCAACGTACAGTGGACCTTCGATGGTGCGCGGGGTGCCGCCGGACTTGCCGGCCTGCTCGTCTTCGGCGTCCATCAGCAGGTCAAGGTAGTGCTCCAGACCGAGACCGGCCACCACCAGCCCGGCTTCCTGGCGCGCGCCCAGTACGTTGAGGTAGTTGACGGCTTTCCAGAACTCTTCCGGGGTCACGGCCAGGTCTTCGATGATGTTCACCGAATCACGCAGGATGCGGTAGACCAGTGCCTTGGTCCGTGGGTCGCCGGCGTCGTTGAGCAGGCCGCTGGCCTCTTCGAGAAATTTCTGGACTTCGGCAGTGTGGGAAATCTTGACGTTCATTCTGGGTTCCTCATCTTGTAATTATTAGCGTAGCGCGCTGAACAGGCTGGGCTCAGCGGTCATTGTCACGGATGGAAGAAGGATGCCGGCACATCGCGTCGATCTCGATGACCATGTACGGGAACAGCGGCAATTGCATCAACAGGTCATGCAGTTCCTGAACGCTGTCGACATCGAACACGCTGTAGTTGGCGTAGTGCCCGGCGATGCGCCACAGGTGGCGCCACTTGCCCTGCTCCTGCAGGCGCTGGGCCAGGGCTTTTTCGTCAGCCTTGAGTTTGGCTGCCGCTTGCGGATTCATGTCGACCGGCAGGTTCACGGTCATTTTTACGTGGAACAGCATAATGCTCTCCTCAGGCTTGATGAATGGTCTTGTCGCGGCGGAAGAATGCCAGGCGCTCTTCATCCAGGCTCAGGCCCAGACCCGGGGTGTTCGGCACGTGCAGTTCAAAATCGCGGTACACCAGCGGTTCGCTGAGAATGTCTTCGGTCAGCAGCAGCGGGCCGAACAGCTCGGTGTCCCACGCCAGTTTGTTCAGGGTGACGAAGGCATGGGCCGACGCCATGGTGCCCAGGCCGCCTTCAAGCATGGTGCCGCCGTACAGGGCGATACCGGCCGCTTCGGCGATGGCGGCGGTGCGCAATACAGCACGTGGGCCACCGTTCTTGGCGATCTTCAGGGCGAACACCGAAGCCGCGCCTTCGCGGGCCAGGTTGAACGCATCTTCCACGCATTCGATGGATTCGTCGGCCATGATCGGCGCCGGGCTCATGGCGTTGAGGCGAGCCATGCCGGCGCGGTTGTTGCGCGAGATCGGCTGTTCGATCAGGTCGATGCCATTGGTGCCGAGAATCCGGCAGGCCCGCAGCGCCACCGCTTCGTCCCAAGCCTGATTGACGTCGACCCGCACGCTGGCGCGGTCACCCAGGGCTTTTTTGATGGCGATGACGTGGGCCAGGTCGCGGTTGACCTCACCGGCGCCGATTTTCAGTTTGAAGATGCGGTGGCGGCGCAGGTCGAGCATTTTTTCCGCTTCGGCGATGTCTTTCTCGGTGTCGCCGCTGGCCAGAGTCCAGGCCACTGGCAGCGCGTCGCGAACACGGCCGCCAAGCAATTCGCTGACCGGCAGGCCGAGGCGTTTGCCCAGGGCATCGAGCAGTGCGGTTTCGATACCGGATTTGGCGAAGGTGTTGCCGCGAATGCTGCGCTCCAGGCGCAACATGGCAGCGTTGACGTTGTTGCTGTCCTGGCCGATCAACAGCGGTGCGAAGTGCGTGTCGATGTTGGTCTTGATGCTGTCCGGGCTTTCATTGCCATAGGCCAGGCCACCGATGGTGGTGGATTCGCCGATGCCTTCGATGCCGTCGGCGCAACGCACGCGGATGATCACCAGGGTCTGGTTCTGCATGGTGTGCATCGCCAGCTTGTGCGGGCGGATGGTCGGCAGATCGACGATGATCGTCTCGATCGACTCAATGGCTGTTGCAAGCATTTCGATACCCGTCAGGTTCTTGAAGTTCTGGAATCGATTCTCGTACGGCTTTTTTCCCGATGCCAATATAGAATTGGTCTGACTTGATACCTTAAAGGTATGCAACCGATCCGCGTCTGGAGGCTCCATGGAACTGCGTCACCTGCGTTATTTCCAGGTATTGGCTCAAACCCTCAACTTCACCCGCGCCGCCGAGCTGCTGCACATCGCCCAGCCGCCCTTGAGCCGGCAGATCCAGCAACTGGAGGACGAACTGGGGGTGATGCTGCTCGAGCGCGGCCGACCGCTGAAGCTGACCGACGCCGGGCGGTTTTTCCATGAGCACTCCACCGCCCTGCTCGAACAACTGAACAAGGTCTGCGACAACACCCGGCGTATCGGGTTGGGTGAGAAAACCTGGCTGGGTATCGGTTTTGCGCCGTCGACACTGTATGGCGTGCTGCCGGAACTGATCCGGCGGTTACGCAGTGGCGAACCGCTGGAGCTGGAGCTGGGGCTTTCGGAAATGACCACCCTGCAACAGGTGCAGGCCTTGAAGGCCGGGCGCATCGACATCGGTTTCGGCCGGATCCGTATCGACGACCCGGCCATCATCCAGACCGTGCTTACCGAAGACCGCCTGGTCGCCGCCCTGCCCGCCGGGCATCCGTTGCTTGCAGGTCCCATCAGCCTGCGGGAACTGGCCAAGGAACCTTTTGTGCTGTACCCCGGCAATCCGCGACCGAGTTACGCCGACCATGTGATTGCCCTGTTCGAGTCCTACGGCGTGCGCATCCACGTCGCGCAATGGACCAACGAGCTGCAAACGGCGATCGGTCTGGTGGGGGCAGGAATCGGAGTCACGCTGGTGCCGGCCTCGGTGCAGTTGCTGCACCGCGACGACATCGGCTTCACCCCGCTGCTGGAGGATAACGCCACCTCGCCGATCATTCTCAGCCGACGGGTGGGCGATGTGTCGCCGGGGTTGAACCATTGTTTGCGGATGATAGATGAGCTGTTGCCACCGGCAATTTAACGCAGTAAATACCTGTGGCGAGGGCGCTTGTCGGAACGCCGCACCACCCCGCTGGGGCGCGCCGCGGCCCTATCTGCACGTTTTCTAATGGGTGTTCCCGCCCCAGATCCAGTTCCAGAACCCCGGCAACTCGACCGGCTGCGAATCGTCGCGCACGGTTCGCGCCATGGCCGCGCGCTGCAACGCGAACTGGTCGTCGTAAAACGGCTTGTCGGCGGTTTTCACCCCGGTCTCCCGGGCGCTGTCGAGCAGGATCTGCAGGTATTCGCGGGTATGCCGGGCGGTATAGCGGTTGAGGTCGTGAAAGGTCACCACCACCGGAATCACCCCATCGACCACCGGCAATTCGCCGCGGGCAATGCGCTCGCGAACTTCAGACATCGAGCGCAACATGTGCGACCGGCGCCGGGGACTGGCGTTGAAGCCCCAGATCTTGCCGTCGTTGGCGCTCAAGTCGGTGAGCAGCACGTGCAGGCCATGCTGCTGATAGGCGGCGAAGGTGCGTTTGTCGTAGTTCCAGAATGGCGGGCGCAACAGGGTTGGCGGAGCGCCGGTAATCGCGGCGATGTCGGCGCAGCCATCAGTGAGGGCCTGCTCCAGCGCTGGCGGGTCAAGGGAGCGATGATTGGTGTGCCGGGGCGTGGCGGTGTGGAAGCCCAGGATATGACCTTCGGCATGTTCACGACGCATGATGTCCCGGCCCAACTCGCTGCCACCGGCTCGCGGAGCGCGGGTTTGCACGAAGAACACCGCCTTGATGTCCGATTGCAGCGGGTTTTGCGCCAGGCTCTCCAATACCGTGACGGTCGGATTCCACCAGCTCGAGGCACTGGGACCGTCATCGAACGTCAGCAGAAACCGGATAGGCGGTTGCGCCTGCAAACGCTGTTCGGTCTGCGGAGTCATTTCGATCGGTGCAGCGATACAGCCCAGCAGACCCACTGCCAGGGCGCACACCGTTAAACACTTGAACAATCGTTTCATCTTTTGCCTTGGGCCAGACCATCACGGGCGATACTTCAATGGGCAAGGATCCTTCGCCCGCTCATCCGTCGTCGGCCCGCATCGAGACGGCGGGCCGAGGTTGGATAGGGTACACAGGGTTTGGTTCCGGTGCTTGCCAGGCCTGTTTCGTCGCCACCAACTAAACTGAAAAAAATGCTCAACCAGAGTGTCAGGCCATGTGCGGACGACTGTCGCAATACCGCGGAATCCACGACTTCGTGGCGGTGCTGAGCATCCCCGACGCGCTGATCAACCACGTCGGCAACGAACCCCTGGCGCACTATAACGCCGCGCCCACCACGCAACTCGCCCTGCTGCATCTGGAGAACGAGCGGCTGCACGCCGACGCCGTGCGCTGGGGTTGGCGACCGCACTGGGCGACGGATCGCACGGAGCCGGTCAATGCCCGGGTCGAGAAAGTCGCCCACGGCCCGTACTTCCGGGCGATCTGGCCGCATCGTGCGATCTGCCCGATTGATAACTGGTTCGAATGGGTCGACGCCGGTGACGGCAACAAACAACCGTGGTTGATCCGGCGACGGAACCGGGCACCGGTTTTCTGCGCGGCTATCGGCCAGTACCCCATCGGCGGAGCGCCTCACAGGGAGCACGACGGTTTCGTCATCCTGACGGCAGACAGCGCAGGCGGTCTGCTTGACGTGCATGACCGGCGACCGGTGGTGTTCTCGCCCGAACTGGCGCGGGAATGGCTGGACCCGGCCACGCCCAAGGAACGGGCCGAGGAAATGGCGCTATCCCAGGGCGAAGTCAGTGAGGTATTTGAGTGGTACCAGGTCGACAAGGCCATTGGCAATGTCAGGAACCAGGGCGCCGCGCTCATCAATAAAGCTCCATGAACTTATCAATCACGACAAAGCCCCGTTTGATGGCGGGGCTTTGTTGTATTCGCGTGCCGGTCAGAACTTGCGGTCAGGCTCTGACAGTTCCTTACCGTCGTCAGGATGCTTCCAGTCCGGTACCGAACGTTTCTGCTGCTCAATCTCTTCTTCCGTGGGTTCGTCCTCGTCTTCTTCCAGGTCCGGTTGCTTGGGTTCATTGGCCATGTTCACCTCGCTTCCTGAAGGGATCGGTCATCAACTTTAAGCTTAGATCAGTTCCCCTGCTCCGCTCAGAGCCACCAGCGCAGCAAAAAGAAGAAGCCCATGCTCAACAGCATGCTGAGCAACGTATTGCGTGTGTAAAGCACCAGAGCGACCGCCACCAGCGAGCTGATCAGATAGGGATTGTCCCAGTGCAGATTCAGCTGTTTTTCCGGCATGAACACAATCGGCCCGCAGATGGCGGTCAACATGCCCGGTACGGCAAACCCGAGGAACTGCCGGGCATTGCTGCTCAAGCGTAGCGGCAGTCGCGGCTCCAGAAAAACATAGCGGTTGAGGAACACCAACACGCCCATTCCGATAATCACTGCCCAGACCATCATGTGCGGCCACCGTAGAATTTATTGCAGACAAACCCGGCGGTCATGCCCGCCAGCCCCGACAGCACCAGCGCCGAGCCCCATTGCCAATAGCTGAACAGCACCGAGCAGAACAGCGACACCGCCACGCACACCACGGTCGGCACGTTGCGCACCACCGGCGTGATCAGGGCGATGAAGGTCGCCGCGATGGAGAAATCCAGGCCCAGGTGTTCAAGGCCGGGAATGCTGCTGCCAAGCACAATGCCCGCCAGGGTGAACAGGTTCCAGGCGATGTAGAACGTCAGGCCCACGCCCAGGGCGTACCAGCGGTTGAACTGCTGTTTGTCGTGCTGGCTGGTCAGGGCGAACAACTCATCGGTGAGCAAGAACCCCAGCCCTGCACGCCAGCGCCCCGGCAATGGCGAAATCACCGAGCGCATGCTCATCCCGTAGAGCAAATGCTGGGAAGTCAGCAGCAGCGTGGTCAGCAAGATCGAAAAAATCCCGGCACCACCCTTGAGCATGCCGATGGCCACCAGTTGCGCCGCACCGGCAAACACAATGCTCGACAGGCCCTGGCCTTGCAGGGGCGTGAGGTTGGCTTCGATGGCCATGGAACCGGCCAGCAAGCCCCAGGGCGCGGTGGCCAGGGACAACGGCATGATCGCCGCTGCGCCACGCAAAAAGGCACTGCGCGGCATGGTTGAGTTGGACATAACGCTCTACAGACAGGGAAAGACCCCAGACTTTGCCAGCAGTCGCGGCCGAAGGCTTGAACAATCTTGCTCACTCATACGACAACGTGCCATTCATCGGCTGCCCGCTTGATTCGCCAAAGTGCTAGCAACATGATTGCGCTGCATTTTCATCGAGGCAGGCCCTTCATGAGTTCAGTCGAAACAGACAGCGACGTTTATAAAACCCTGCTTGAGTCAACCCGGGCGATTCCCTGGCGCATCGACTGGAAAACCATGACGTTCAGCTACATCGGGCCACAGATCGAAGAGCTGTTGGGCTGGAAACAGGACAGTTGGGCGTCGGTCAACGACTGGGTCGAGCGCATGCACCCCGATGACCGCGACTACGTGATGGACTTCTGCGTCTCGCAATCGCGCGCCGGTATCGATCACGAGGCCGACTATCGCGCACTCACCGAAAGCGGCGAGTACGTGTGGATCCGCGATGTGGTGCATGTGGTGCGCAAGAACGGTGAAATCGAGGCGCTGGTGGGCTTCATGTTCGATATCAGCGAGCGCAAGAAAACCGAAGAGCACCTGATCCGCCTGCAAAAGCAGCTTGAAGAGTATTCCTTCCAGGACGGCCTGACCGGCATCGCCAACCGGCGCATGTTCGACACCGTGCTGGAGCGCGAGTGGAACCACGCCCAGCGCACCGGTTTGCCATTGTCGGTGCTGGTGCTGGATATCGATTACTTCAAGCAATACAACGACCATTACGGCCACATCAAGGGCGACGAATGCCTGCGCCGCGTCGCGCAGACCTTGTCCCTGGCGGCCAACCGGCCACGGGATTTCATTGCGCGGATCGGCGGTGAAGAGTTTGTCTGGCTGCTGCCGGAAACCGATGCCGAGTCCGCGCGGATGGTGGCGCACAAATGCCTGCACCTGATTCGCCAGCAGCAGATCCCCCATGAATTCTCCAGGGTGTCGAACCTGCTGAGCGTCAGCCTCGGCGTCGGTACCACCGCCGTTTCACCGCATGCCACGGCGCTGGAATTCGTCGAACAGGTCGATCACCTGCTCTACAAGGCCAAGCACAATGGCCGGATGCGCGCCGAGTTCGCTGATTTTCGTGATTGACAAACGGCGCGCCGGCTTTTAAAACTGGGCGCCTCACTCAGGGTGTAAGCAAGTATGTCCGCAACCTTCAATCTCGACTTTTCCGTCATTGGCTTGATTGCCAAGGCGCAAGGTTGCGTTGCGCGCGCCCTCAAATCGAAGAAACAGTCGCTCATGTGACCGGGGCGCGCTGTCCCGTCAGATGAGCTGACAGGACATTGAGCGCGACGGACCACCCTCCCCTTGCTTACTCTCCTTCCACGCTCCTGACGGTGACGAAATCGGTCAACCATCAGGAGAAAGTGCATGTCAGCGTTTCAAGGTATCTGGGTTCCACTGGTCACACCCTTCCACAACGGCGCCATCGATTTCGTCGGTTTGCGCCGGCTCGTCAGCCATCTGCTGGAAAAAGGTGTCGACGGCCTCATCGTTTGCGGCACCACCGGTGAACCGGCGGCGATGGGCAAGCATGAGCAACTGGCGGTGCTGGATGCGGTGCTGGAGCTGGTGCCGGCGCAACGGGTGGCCATGGGCCTGGCCGGTAACAACCTGACCGAGTTGTTGCAGTTCCAGAGCGAGATCCTCAAGCGCCCGGTGGCTGGCCTGCTGGTGCCGGCGCCGTATTACATCCGCCCGTCCCAGGCCGGCCTCGAAGCGTTTTTCCGCACGGTCGCCGATGCCTCCAGCGTTGCGCTGATTCTCTACGACATCCCTTACCGTACCGGCGTGGCCTTCGAACAGGCGACCCTGCTCAACATCGTCGCCCACGAGCGGATCGTCGCCATCAAGGATTGCGGCGGTAATTTTTCGAACACCCTCGCCTTGCTCAATAGCGGCCAGGTCGACGTGCTGTGTGGCGAAGACAACCAGATCTTCAATGCCCTGTGCCTTGGCGCCAAAGGCGCGATTGCCGCGTCGGCGCATGTCCATCCCGAACTGTTCGTGCAGTTGCACCGGCAGATCCGCGACAACCAATTGGCTGAAGGCCGCGCCACGTTTTTCCGTTTGCTGCCGCTGATCAACAGCCTGTTCCTGGAGCCCAACCCGGCCCCGGTGAAAACCGCGCTGGCCCTGGAAGGTCTGATCGGTGACGAACTGCGCGCACCGATGCAGCGCAGCAGTGAATCGATGACCGAGCGTTTGAAAGGCGTGCTCGGCGCATTGGGCCGCGACAATCGATAGAGCGTCCGCCGCCGGCCCGAGTACCATGGAGCGATTCGTTCAGCCTTCAGGGGCACCGACATGCTGTACCGAATCGCCGCCGATGGGCTGATGCTGTTTCACTTGCTGTTCATTGTGTTCGTGTTGTTCGGCGGGTTGCTGGTGCTCAAATGGCGCCACCTGATCTGGTGGCATCCGCCGGCCGCGTTGTGGGGTATGGCGGTGGAGCTCTTCCACCTGCCCTGCCCGCTGACCGACTGGGAGAACCGCATGCGCCATGGAGCCGGGCAAACCGGCTATGGCGGTGGATTCATCGAGCATTACGTTTGGCCGGTGATTTACCCGGCGGGCCTGACACCGACCATTCAACTGGGATTGGGCAGCGTGGTGTTGGTGATCAATCTGGTGGTCTATCTTCGATTGATCAAGCGATGGGCCGCCTGAATCTTCAGCCACCCTGACGGTCATGCCCTGGGCATGGTGGTTGATCCAGGGAACGGACCGGCTTGTCTGACGCCGGGCGTTCAGTTGGCAATCACGCTCATGTTCCGCCCACCGGCCTTGGCCACGTACAGCGCCTTGTCTGCCGCACCGATCAGGTCCTCGGGGCGGACCTGGCTAGCGGTATTGCAGGCACACACGCCGACGCTGACGGTCACGGTGCCTTCCGGGCTGTCACTGTGGGCAATGTCGGCCTGTAGCACCGCGTGGCGGATTTTCTCCGCCACCAGAAATGCCCCCACGTAGTCGGTGCCGGGCAGCACCACGGCGAACTCTTCACCACCATAACGGGCGGCCAGGCCACCGGGGCGCTTGATATTGTCCGTGATGATCGCACTGACCCTGCGCAAACACTCATCACCGGCCAGGTGGCCGTAGCGGTCGTTGAACGGTTTGAAATGATCGACATCGATCATCAGCAGTGCCAACTCGGTCTGGCTGCGCCGGGCACGTCCCATTTCGGCATCGATGAAAGCGTCGAGTTGACGCCGGTTGGCCAGCCCCGTCAGCGCGTCCTTGAGGGCCAGGCCTTCGAGGTTGCGATTGACCTCCAGGAGCTTGTCCTGGGTGTCCAGCAACTCGACCTGCACCAGATTCTGCTGCTTCATCAGCTTGATGAGCCGCATCCCCAATACCCCGAGAAAACCCAGCAACAGCGTGACGATGCAGACGCTGAGCAGCGTCTCCTTGCGCCAGCTGCCGAGCACTTCATCCTTGTTCAGCGCGGCAAAAACGGTCAACGGATAACCCTCGACCCGGCGATACCCCGCCACCCGTTCGACACCGTCGATGACCGACCTGATCGTGGCCGTACCCGCATCGCCCTTGGACAACAACTGGGTGAACAACGGGCTCTTGGCGAGGCTGGTGCCGATCTCCGTCTCCTTGAAGGGTCTGCGAATGACAATGGTGGCATTGTCGGCGATCAGGTTGATCACGCCGTTACTGCCCATGTCGATGCTGTCGTAGAGCTGCAGGAAATGACTGAGGTAGATCGACGCCAGCGCCACCCCGGCAAAGCTGCCGTCGGGATGATTGACCCGGCGCGAAACCGTCATGATCCATTCACCGCTCGAACGGCTCTTGATCGACGGCCCGATGTGCGGCCCACGGCTGGGGTTATCGCGATGGAAGATGAAGTATTCGCGGTCGGAATTGTTGACGCCGGTCTGGCCGGCACCATTGGAGTTGGCGACCCACTGCCCTTTTTCGTCGAAAACAAATACACCATGGAGCTGGCTCAACTCACTGCGCTGGGCGTTGAGCAATAGCGGCAACCGGGATTGATCCACGCCGTCGTGTTCCAGACGATCGACCAGGGTGAACAGCAGCGTGTCGGCCTGCTTGATCGTGGCCTGCGCTTGCGATGCCAGGGTCTGCGCAAGGTTGGACATCGCCACTTCCTTGTCATGCAGGTAGTACTGGCGCGAGCTCCAGGCTTCCCAGATCACGATCGCCGTCATCGACAGGCACACCGCGATCAGCAGGATCACCGCCGAGCGAACCTTGAGCCGGGTCACGGCTGGCCGGAGCATTTCAATATGATCGTTGATCGACGGATGTCCCATGGTGCTCCCTGAGTATCTATGACCGGACGAGTCTTCCTGATCGCCGCTGTTGCTCACTATGCCTGATCCAGGCTCGCGATGATGTTAGCGCGACGCCTGCTTTACCGCCTCCAGCCACGTCGGATTCAGCCGCGTCTGTTCGGTATCGATCCCCAGCGCTTGCATTCGTTCCTTGTGCTGATCCATTTCACGGATCAACTGGCCGTGGTCGCTGGAGTTGCCATCGAGCTGATGCATCTGGTTCAACCCCAAATGGTAGAAACGCAACAGCTTCATGGCAACCGGATCAGCCTTTTCCACGGCCGCCGTTACATGATGCATGACATTGGTAATACCCATCAGGCTGCGCTTGAGTTGCCAACTATAGACCGCTGGCGCCATCCATTCCTGGCGCCAGAACACCTTGCGCATCAGCGCCGCCATCGCCAGCACCGCAACAAACACGCCACCGATGTTGAAGCGCAGATTGTCGCCCCCCGGCGTGCCGAACAGAGCCACCGCCGCCGTGGACAGCACCATCGCCAGCGCCAGAAAGATCAGGGCAATGATGACCGTGCTGCGCCGTGTCTGTTGCCGGTAGGTGTCGGCGTTCATCGGCTGGATTTCGAACATTGCGTCGGGTTTCCTGAGCTTCAATGGTAAAAAGGGGTCTGAGGCAAAAAGACAGCGGGCCATTATCGCCTCTGCGTGGGATTTAGCTATGCTGGGGCTCCTTTTCATTTTTTCATCGTCAAGCGGGGGACATGGCGAGACTGCGTAGTTCGTGCCATCTTCTTTCATGAATACACATTATTCGGATGCCATTCGTGATTGCTGTGTGAATGACATCGTTTTAAGGATCATTGAATGACCCAACGCCAAGTAATCAACGCCTCCGTCAGTCCCAAAGGCAGCCTGGAAACGCTCTCGCAACGGGAAGTCCAGCAACTGAGCGAAGCCGGTTCCGGCAGCACCTACACCCTCTTCCGCCAGTGCGCCCTGGCCATCCTCAACACCGGCGCCCATGTCGACAACGCCAAGACCATCCTTGAAGCCTATAAGGATTTTGAAATCCGCATTCACCAGCAGGACCGCGGCGTACGCCTGGAACTGCTGAACGCCCCGGCCGACGCCTTCGTCGACGGCGAAATGATCGCCAGTACCCGGGAAATGCTGTTCAGCGCCCTGCGTGACATCGTCTACACCGAAAACGAACTCGACAGCCAACGCATTGACCTGAGCAGCTCCCAGGGCATCAGCGACTACGTCTTCCACCTGCTGCGCAACGCCCGCACCCTGCGCCCCGGCGTCGAGCCGAGGATCGTGGTGTGCTGGGGCGGGCACTCGATCAACACCGAAGAATACAAATACACCAAGAAAGTCGGCCACGAACTGGGCCTGCGCAGCCTGGACATCTGCACCGGTTGCGGCCCCGGCGTGATGAAAGGCCCGATGAAAGGCGCGACCATCGCCCACGCCAAGCAACGCATCCACGGCGGCCGCTACCTGGGCCTGACCGAACCCGGGATCATCGCCGCCGAAGCGCCGAACCCGATCGTCAACGAACTGGTGATCCTGCCGGACATCGAAAAACGACTGGAAGCCTTCGTCCGCGTCGGCCACGGCATCATCATCTTCCCGGGCGGCGCCGGTACGGCCGAAGAGTTCCTGTACCTGTTGGGCATCCTGATGCACCCGGGCAATGAAGGCCTGCCCTTCCCGGTCGTCCTCACCGGGCCGAAACATGCTGCGCCGTACCTTGAACAACTGGATGCGTTCGTCGGTGCGACCCTGGGCGAAACCGCCAAGCAGCACTACCAGATCATCATCGATGACCCGGCCGAAGTGGCGCGGCAGATGACCCAGGGCCTCAAAGCGGTCAAGCAGTTCCGCCGCGAGCGCAACGATGCCTTCCACTTCAACTGGCTACTGAAAATCGACGAAGGCTTCCAGCGCCCGTTCGACCCGACCCACGAAAACATGGCCAACCTGAAACTGAGCCTCGACCTGCCGTCCCACGAACTGGCGGCCAACCTGCGTCGCGCGTTCTCCGGCATCGTCGCCGGCAACGTCAAGGACAAGGGCATCCGCCTGATCGAAGAACACGGGCCGTACCAGATCCGTGGCGACGCGGCGATCATGCAACCGCTGGACCTGCTGCTCAAAGCCTTCGTCGCCCAGCACCGCATGAAACTGCCGGGTGGCGCGGCGTATGTGCCGTGTTATCGGGTCGTGGCATAACCCTTTCGGTGTAATAACGCCGACATGAGCTGTACCGTCGCGAACCGCAGTGAAAGCTGCGGTTCGCGGCACTCTATGGAAAGAAAAAAATGCGCCAACGTAATTCCGCCAGACTGCTGGTGATCAATCCCTCGCAACAGGTTCTGCTGTTTCACTTCCAACACAAAAACGATGCCCTCGCCGGCCAAAGCCACTGGGCGACACCTGGTGGGGGGCTTGAGCAGGGTGAATCCTTTGAGGCGGCGGCGGTTCGTGAACTGTTTGAAGAAACCGGACTGAATGTCGCTGCTGTGGGAGCCAGCGTTGCAGAGCGGCGTTTTCCGATGATGTTGCCCAGTGGTGAAACGGTGCTGTCGGTTGAACGGTATTTTGTGGTTCATACCGACACTGAACGCCTGTCCCGTGAGGGATGGACAGCTAACGAAGTCCGGGTAATGGCGGACCATAAATGGTGGTCCGTAGCCGAGCTGCGAGAGACCCGAGAAACGGTGTGGTTTGCCCTTGGCCGCGCAGCTCAACAATGGCCTCCTTGACCGCAAACGGCACGGCCTGAGCCTGGGAGTGGCGCTTGCGGCTGCACTCGGCCAAGCCATTGATGCTGTCCGCGCTGTAGCGGGCCACCCACTTGTAACCAGTCTTGCGACTGATGCTGTGAGCCGCACAGAGTTGGCTGAAATTGAGTCGACCAGACAGATAGTCGGCAATGAACATCACTTTCAGGTCCATAGGTTTCAGCTCTCGCCACGGCATGGTCAGATCCTCGGAATCGACCAGTGCCAGTTAAAAACTGTTACCTATGTGCTTGAACTGTTTTGTTACCTATGTGGGTGAGTCATACCCGAGCGTTTTTTCGCTTCCTTTTTTAGGCGCTTGTAAAAAAGGAAGGCGCAGTAAGGGCGAAACCGCCAGCCGCCGTTACCGCAGCAACGGATATGCACTCAGACCCACAACCTGATCGACGAGTCCCGTCAGTGGCACACTGGCAAGAGGTGCTGGCTGAGCGCCAACACACCGCGCTGACTGCGCGGTGTGTTGAATGGAAGACTAGCGCACCAGCCGCCCGGCCAACGCCTTGGCCTGGCTCGCCACGTCGGTGACGGCGGTACTTTCCCACCACAGACCGCGCAACGGCGGGCCCATGGCAAACAGGCGGCGGGCGGGCTGACCCTCGGCGTTCAGGACCGCGCCATCGACCTCTGCCGCGATGCCCAAGGCCAGCGGCCCGGGCCGGATCAGGTCACGGGCGAGCAATTGCCGGGGCAACGGCCGCGCAACCCGGCGCCAGTCGTATTCGATACCGCTGGAGTTGATCAGGGCGGCACCGCTGACCACACAGCTGTGCGCCTCGCCGCGCCGTCGAAGGCGAATACTCACCTCGCCATTCAGCGAAGGCTCAAGGCCCTGGTAAGAGGCTGCGTGAATACGTAACCGCCCTTCTTTATATAAGCGCTCCACCAGTTCGGCACTCAAGGGTGGCGAGCGGTGGTGATGGCTTTCCCACCACGGCCGCACATGCCGCACGAACTGCCGGCGCTGCACGTCCGTCGCCTGATGCCACAGGCGGCCGATATGTGCCCGCACCGTGTCCAGTGGCGCCTGCCAGTCAATGCCCTGGGCGATCGCGTCCCGACAGTGCCGACGCAGTTCGCGCATCAACTGGCGAGGTGTGCGGATGCTCTGATCCTCAGCGAGAAAATCCACCCAGGCCGGTGGCTGGCGACGCACATGGGGCAGCAGGCCATGCCGGGAAAACACTTCGATCGGCCCGCGATGCCCGGCCTGTTCCAGGGACACCACGGCGTCGACCATGGTCAGGCCCGAGCCGATGATCATGACCGTCGATTGCGGATCGAGCCGCTGCATGGCCGCCACGTCCCACGGATCGAGGGCGGCCGCATTCAAGCCGCTGGACCGGGTTTGTGGCGTGCGCGCGGCGGGAAACATCCCGGTGGCCAGCACCGCAAAAGCGCCCTGCAAGCATCGGCCATCGCTCAAGGTCAACCGCACGGCGTCGGCATCGGTTTGCAAATCGGCCACCTCGGCCTGCACATGCTCGACCGTCGAACCGTTCAAGGCGCCCACCGCCTGCGCTTCAGCCAGGCGTTGCCGGGCGTACAAGCCGAAAATCCCCCGTGGCGGAAACAGTTCGCTGATCGGCACGTGCTGCTGATCCGATTCCGGCCAGCCGCCAGCCTCGATGTACCCGGTCAACCATTGGGTCAGGTCGTCGGCGTTGTCCGGGTCGACACTCATCCGCGCCGCGTTGCCGTTGAGCGTATGGCCCAGCTCCACCGCGCTGTAGGCTTCGCCCCGCCCCAACTCGGCCCGGGGCTCGATCACCAGCACCCGGCGCCGGCCCGGCAAACGCATCAATTGCGCCGCCAGCAGCGCGCCACTGAGGCCGCCACCGACAATCAGGATGTCGGCGTCATTGGTCAAGGTCTGGCCCATCGTGCACTCCCTGTTCAGATCACCACATTACGCACAAACTTCGCCGCCACCGCCCCGTCGTTGCGATAACAGTGTGGCTGGTTGCTGGCGAACATGAAGAATTCACCCGCCGCGATATTTTGCGCCTGGTCGCCGAGCATAACGGTCAGGCAACCTTCGAAGACATAAATCTGCTCGCTCCAGCCATCGGCGTCCGGCTCCGACGGATACACCTCGCCCGGTTGCAGGCACCATTCCCACTGCTCGACTTCGCGGCTGGCCTGGGCTTTGGAGAGCAACACCGCTTTACTGCCGGGGATCGTGCCGGTCCAGGCCAGCTCATTGATACGGCTGGGATCGCGGGCGTCGGGCGCCTGGATCAAATCACTGAAGGCGACGTCGAGGGCTTCGGCCACGCGGTCGAGGGTGGTCAGGCTGACGTTCTTTTCCCCCGCCTCGATTGCCACCAGCATTCGACGGCTGACACCGGACTTTTCGGCCAGCGCGGTCTGGCTCAGGTCGGCGGCATGGCGCAAGCGACGGACGTTTTGACTGACGTGCTGGAGGACCGAAGCCCGTTGGGTAGAATCTTTGTGCACTATATTGCTCACTGAGTGGGGTTGGGCAGTATACTGCCCAACATTCGGCGCATTGTGCGTCCCCCTCCAGTAGCGTGCAAGGTCATGACGTCGGTGAACTCCCCAAAGGCTTCCTCCCGTTTTACAAGGTTCAGCAAGGCCGAATGCGTGCTGGTACTGATCACGATGGTCTGGGGCGGTACCTTCCTGCTGGTACAGCATGCGATGACCGTCAGTGGCCCGATGTTTTTCGTCGGCCTGCGCTTTGCCGCCGCCGCGAGCATCGTCGCCCTGTTTTCCTGGCGTCACCTGCGCGACCTGACCTTGTTCGAACTCAAGGCCGGGGCGTTTATCGGCGTGGCCATCATGCTCGGCTACGGCTTGCAGACGGTCGGGCTGCAGAGCATTCCCAGCAGCCAATCGGCATTCATTACCGCGCTGTACGTGCCTTTCGTGCCATTGCTGCAATGGCTGGTGCTGGGACGGCGTCCGGGGTTGATGCCGAGCATCGGCATCATGCTGGCCTTTACCGGGTTGATGCTGTTGTCCGGGCCGTCCGGCGCGTCGTTCAACTTCAGCCCCGGTGAAATCGCCACCTTGATCAGCGCCGTGGCCATTGCGGCCGAGATCATCCTGATCAGCACCTATGCCGGCCAGGTCGATGTGCGCCGGGTGACGACGGTGCAACTGGCAGTCACTTCGGTGCTGTCGTTCCTGATGGTGGTGCCGACCAACGAGGCGATTCCGGACTTCTCCTGGTTGCTGCTGTGCAGCGCGTTGGGCCTGGGGGCGGCGAGTGCGGCGATTCAGGTGGCGATGAACTGGGCACAGAAAAGCGTTTCACCGACCCGCGCCACGCTGATCTATGCCGGCGAGCCGGTATGGGCCGGGATTGTCGGGCGCATTGCCGGGGAACGCTTGCCGGCGATTGCCCTGGTCGGGGCCGGGTTGATTGTGGCGGCGGTGATAGTCAGTGAGTTGAAGACCAAGGGCAAGACTGCGGCTGAGGAAGAGCTGGAGCAGGAAACCCAGCGATAAACCGCGGGTTCTGTATGGCTGGATAGGCCGCCTTCGTCGGAACGCCGCCCGGAGCAAGCCCGCTCCCACATTTGACCGCGTACACCATTCAATGTGGGAGCGGGCTTGCTCGCGAAGGGGCCGGAACTGGCTCCCCGACCTCTCTCTGAAACAATGTGAATCAGGGCTTTTCCGTCTACCGTGTAGGATTCTGCGACAGCTTGGCGTTTGGTGATCCGGGAACTGGCACGTATGATGCTTCACAAACCTCCGCAGATTAGAAGCCTATGTCCCTGATAGTTCTACTGCTTCTGCCTTTCATAGGCAGCTGTTTGGCGGCCGTGTTGCCGCACAATGCCCGTAACGCCGAATCCCTGCTGGCTGGCCTGATCGCCCTGATCGGCACTGTTCAAGTCGCGTTCCTGTACCCGCAGATCGCCGATGGCGGCGTCATTCGTGAAGAGTTTTCCTGGCTGCCCAGCCTGGGCCTGAACTTCGTCCTGCGCATGGACGGTTTCGCCTGGCTGTTCTCCATGCTGGTGCTGGGCATCGGCACCCTGGTTTCGCTGTACGCCCGCTACTACATGTCGCCGAACGATCCGGTGCCACGCTTCTTCGCGTTTTTCCTGGCCTTCATGGGCGCCATGCTCGGGCTGGTGATTTCCGGCAACCTGATCCAGATCGTGTTTTTCTGGGAGCTGACCAGCCTCTTCTCGTTCCTGTTGATCGGCTACTGGCACCATCGCGCCGATGCCCGGCGCGGTGCCTACATGGCGCTGATGGTGACCGGTGCGGGCGGCTTGTGCCTGCTGGCGGGGGTCATGCTGCTTGGCCATGTGGTCGGCAGCTATGACCTGGACAAGGTCCTGGCCGCCGGCGACCTGATTCGCGCCCATGCCCTCTACCCAATTCTATTACCCCTGATCCTGATCGGCGCCCTGAGCAAAAGTGCGCAATTTCCCTTTCACTTCTGGCTGCCCCACGCCATGGCCGCGCCGACGCCCGTGTCGGCGTATCTGCACTCGGCGACCATGGTCAAGGCCGGGGTCTTCCTGCTTGCGCGGCTATGGCCTTCGCTGTCGGGCAGTGAAGAATGGTTCTACATCGTCAGCGGCGCCGGTGCCTGCACCCTGTTGCTCGGGGCGTACTGCGCGATGTTCCAGAACGACCTCAAGGGCTTGCTGGCCTACTCGACCATCAGCCACCTGGGCCTGATCACCCTGTTGCTCGGTTTGAACAGCCCGCTGGCCGCCGTCGCCGCGGTGTTCCACATCCTCAACCACGCGACGTTCAAGGCCTCGTTGTTCATGGCCGCGGGCATCATCGACCACGAAAGCGGCACCCGCGATATCCGCAAACTCAGCGGCCTGTACAAGCTGATGCCGTTCACCGCCACCCTGGCCATGGTCGCCAGCGCCTCGATGGCCGGCGTACCGTTGCTCAACGGTTTTCTCTCCAAAGAGATGTTCTTCGCCGAAACCGTGTTCATCAATGCCACGCGCTGGGTCGAACTGAGCTTGCCGATCGTGGCAACGATTGCCGGTACCTTCAGCGTGGCTTACTCCCTGCGTTTCACCGTGGATGTGTTCTTCGGCCCGCCCGCGACCGACTTGCCTCACACGCCCCACGAGCCACCGCGCTGGATGCGCGCGCCGGTGGAATTGCTGGTGTTCACTTGCCTGCTGGTGGGGATCTTCCCGGCCCAGATAGTCGGCCCGCTGCTCGCGGCGGCGGCGCAACCGGTGGTCGGCGGCACGCTGCCCGAGTACAGCCTGGCGATCTGGCACGGACTGAACGCGCCGATGATCATGAGCCTGATCGCCTTGTCCTGCGGCACCCTGCTCTATCTGCTGCTGCGCAATCAATTCAAGCACGGGCGTTTCGACCGTCCGCCCGTCATCGGTCGCCTGGACGGCAAGCACCTGTTCGAATACGCGCTGGTCGCCATCATGCGCCTGGCCCGTCGCCTGGAGCCGCGGATTGGCACCAGGCGCCTGCAAATGCAGTTGTTCCTGGTGGTACTCGCCGCCGTGCTGGCGGGGTTGATTCCCATGCTCCACAGCAGCCTTCACTGGGGTGACCGGCCGAAAATCCCCGGGTCGATCGTGTTCGTCACCTTGTGGTTGCTGGCCATCGCCTGCGCCCTTGGCGCGGCCTATCAGGCCAAGTATCACCGTCTCGCGGCCCTGACCATGGTCAGCGTCTGCGGCCTGATGACCTGCGTCACCTTCGTCTGGTTTTCCGCGCCGGACCTGGCCCTGACCCAACTGGCAGTCGAAGTGGTGACCACGGTGCTGATCTTGCTGGGCCTGCGCTGGCTACCACGACGGATCGAGGAGGTCTCGCCGTTGCCGGGCAGCCTGCGTCGGGCGCGGGTGCGACGTATCCGCGACTTGCTGCTGTCGACCGCGGTCGGTGTCGGCATGGCGTTGCTGGCCTACGCCATGCTGACGCGCCAGACCCCCAACGACATTTCCTCGTTCTACCTCAGCCGCGCCTTGCCCGAAGGCGGCGGCAGCAACGTGGTCAACGTGATGCTGGTGGACTTCCGTGGTTTCGACACCCTTGGTGAAATCACCGTGCTGGTGGCCGTGGCCCTGACCGTGTTCGCCCTGCTGCGCCGCTTCCGTCCGCCGAAAGAAAGCCTGCAACTGCCGGCCCAGCAACGCTTGCTCGCGCCGGATGTGGTCACCGACCTGGTCAACCCGCGTCACGCCAGCGACACCGCGCTCGGTTTCATGATGGTGCCGGCGGTGCTGGTGCGCCTGCTGTTGCCGGTGGCGCTGGTGGTGTCGTTCTACCTGTTCATGCGCGGGCACAATCAACCGGGCGGCGGTTTTGTCGCCGGGCTGGTGATGTCGGTGGCGTTCATCCTGCAATACATGGTCGCCGGCACTCAGTGGGTCGAGGCGCAAATGAGCCTGAGGCCGCTGCGCTGGATGGGCACCGGACTGATGATTGCCACGGCCACCGGGCTGGGCGCGATGGTCGTCGGCTATCCGTTCCTGACCACCCACACCTGGCATTTCTCGTTGCCGCTGCTGGGTGACATTCACCTGGCCAGCGCGCTGTTCTTCGACATCGGTGTGTACGGCGTGGTGGTCGGCTCGACCCTGTTGATCCTCACCGCCCTCGCCCACCAATCAGTGCGCGGCCACAAAACTGCTGCCCAACCCAGATCCGTTGCCGCCAAAGGAGCCGTCTGATGGAAGAAGTCATCGCAATCGCCATCGGCGTACTGGCCGCGTCCGGCGTCTGGCTGATCCTGCGCCCACGGACGTTCCAGGTGGTCATGGGCCTGTGCCTGCTGTCCTACGGCGTCAATCTGTTCATCTTCAGCATGGGCAGCCTGTTCATCGGCAAGGAGCCAATCATCAAGGACGGCGTGCCGCAGGACCTGTTGCACTACACCGACCCGTTGCCACAAGCCTTGGTGCTGACCGCGATCGTCATCAGCTTCGCCATGACCGCGCTGTTCCTGGTGGTGCTGCTGGCTTCCCGGGGCCTGACCGGCACCGACCATGTGGATGGCCGGGAGCCTAAAGAATGATGGCGATGACCCACCTGATCGTCGCGCCCATTCTGCTGCCGCTGCTGACCGCCGCGATCATGCTGATGCTCGGCGAGAAGCACCGGCCGCTCAAGGCGAAGATCAATCTGTTCTCCAGCCTGCTCGGGCTGGGCATTGCCGTGGCATTGTTGCAATGGACACAAACCACCGGCGTGCCCGGCTCCATCGGTGTGTACCTGCCGGGCAACTGGCAAGTGCCGTTCGGCCTGGTGCTGGTGGTCGACCGCCTGTCGGCGTTGATGCTGGTGCTGACCGGCATCATCGGCGTCAGTGCCCTGCTGTTCGCCATGGCACGCTGGGACAGCGCCGGTTCGAGTTTTCACGCGCTGTTCCAGATCCAGTTGATGGGCCTTTACGGTGCGTTCCTCACCGCTGACCTGTTCAACCTGTTCGTGTTCTTCGAGGTGCTGCTGGCCGCGTCCTACGGGTTGATGCTCCACGGCTCGGGCCGGGCGCGGGTGTCGTCGGGGCTGCATTACATCTCGATCAACCTGCTGGCCTCGTCGCTGTTCCTGATTGGCGCGGCGCTGATCTATGGGGTCACCGGCACGCTGAACATGGCCGACCTGGCGGTAAAAATCCCGCTGGTGTCCGAGGCTGATCGTGGCTTGCTACACGCCGGTGCGGGGATCCTGGCCGTCGCGTTCCTGGCCAAGGCCGGCATGTGGCCGCTGAACTTCTGGCTGGTGCCGGCCTATTCCTCGGCCAGCGCACCGGTGGCGGCGATGTTCGCAATCATGACCAAGGTCGGCGTGTACACCTTGCTGCGCCTGTGGACGCTGCTGTTCTCCGCCCAGGCCGGGGCATCGGCGTTCTTTGGCGGTGACTGGCTGATCTATGGCGGCATGGCGACCATCGTCTGCGCCGCCATGGCGATCCTCGCCGCGCAACGCCTGGAGCGCATGGCCAGCCTGAGCATTCTGGTGTCGGCGGGCATTCTGCTGTCGACCATCGGTTTCGCCCAGCCGAATCTGGTCGGCGCGGCGCTGTTCTATCTGTTCAGCTCGACCCTGGCGCTGAGCGCGCTGTTCCTGTTGGCCGAACTGATCGAGCGCTCGCGCTCGGCCAACGAAATCCTGCTCGAAGATGAAACCGAATTGCTGCCGCGGCCACTGGAATCCCTGCATCCGCCCAGAGGCACCAACCTCGACGACGACCAGAAAGCCGTGGTCGGCCAGGTGATTCCCTGGACCATGGCGTTTCTCGGCCTGAGCTTCATCGCCTGCGCCTTGCTGATCATCGGCATGCCGCCGCTCTCCGGCTTTATCGGCAAACTCGGGTTGATCGGCGCCCTGCTCAACCCCTTGGGTCTGGGCAACAGCGGCGACACACCGGTTTCCAACGCCGCGTGGGGCCTGTTGGTGTTGTTGATTGTGTCGGGGCTGGCGTCGCTGATCGCGTTCTCGCGCCTGGGCATCCAGCGCTTCTGGACGCCAGCGGAACGACCATCGCCCCTGCTGCGACGCCTGGAATGCGTGCCGATCTTCGCCCTGCTGGGCTTGAGCATTGCGCTGACCTTCAAGGCCGATCCGCTGCTGCGCTACACCCAGGCCGCCGCCGATGCCTTGTACAACCCGCAGCAATACGTAATGGCGGTGCTCGACACACGCGTCGTACCGAACCCGTCGGCCGTAGCGGCCCCGCAGGAGGTGCAACCGTGAAGCGCCTGTTTCCGGCACCCTTGCTGTCGCTGGCCCTGTGGTTGCTGTGCCTGTTGCTGAACCTGTCGATCAGCCCCGGCAACCTGCTGCTGGGTGCTGCGCTGGGGTTCTGCGCGCCATTGATGATGCGCAGGCTGCGTCCGCTGCCGGTGCGCATCCGTCGTCCCTGGGTAATCCTGCGCCTGGTCCTGCTGGTCGGGCGCGATGTACTGGTGTCCAACATTGCCGTGGCCTGGAGCGTGCTCAATGCGGGGCGTCGCCCGCCCCGCTCGCAATTCATCAAGGTGCCGCTGGACTTGCGGGACGCCAACGGCCTGGCTGCACTGTCCATGATCACCACGGTAGTGCCCGGTACGGTCTGGTCGGAGCTGGCGCTGGACCGCAGCATTCTACTGTTGCACGTCTTCGACCTGGACGACGAGGCGCTGTTCATCCAGCACTTCAAGGCGACCTACGAACGTCCGTTGATGGAGATCTTCGAATGAGCCCGTTGCTGTCGAACGCGATCCTGCTGAGCCTGTTCTTCTTTTCCCTGGCGATGATCCTGACCCTGATCCGCCTGTTCAAGGGGCCGTCGGCCCAGGATCGGGTTCTGGCGCTGGACTACCTGTACATCGTCGCGATGCTGATGATGCTGGCGCTGGGCATTCGCTATGCCAGCGACACCTACTTCGAGGCAGCGCTGCTGATCGCCCTGTTCGGTTTCGTCGGCTCGTTCGCCCTGGCGAAATTCCTGCTGCGTGGTGAGGTGATCGAATGAATACGCCATTGTCGTTGTGGGTGGAAATCCCGGTGGCGATCCTGCTGGTGCTCGGCAGCCTGTTTGCATTGATCGGCGCCACGGGCCTGCTGCGCATGAAGGACTACTTCCAGCGCATGCACCCACCGGCCCTGGCCTCGACGCTCGGCGCCTGGTGCGTGGCGCTGGCTTCGATCATCTACTTTTCGGCGCTCAAGTCCGCGCCGGTATTGCACGCCTGGCTGATTCCGATCCTGCTGGCGATTACCGTGCCGGTGACGACCTTGCTGTTGGCCCGGGCGGCGCTGTTTCGCAAACGCATGGCCGGGGATGATGTGCCGGCCGAAGTGAGCAGCCGGCGTACGGAGAGTGGTAGTTAGACCAAAGTTTTGTATTGACTGGACCGGCCTCTTCGCGAGCAAGCCCGCTCCCACAGGGATTGCGCTGAACCCTGTGGGAGCGGGCTTGCTCGCGAAGGCTATAGACCAGCCAACACAGCAAGACCGGTCTGCCTCAGACCCAGGCCACCGCCAACAACCCCGCCCCCAACACCACACACAACGGCGAGTAAACCCAGGTGTCGAGCCGGGCAAACTTCGAGCCTTTAACCTCTTTGAAAAACCCCACCAGCTCCGAATCGCCAATGGCCCGGGCAAACAGCAAAATCGCAATCGCACTGATCACCCACTGCAACGACCAGTGATGCAACGATGGCAGCCACCAACCCACCCGCAAGCACACCAGCACGGCAATCAACAGCAACACCCCGGCCACCACCAGCGTGATCCAGCCTCGTGGCTTGAACGCCGGTCGCAGTTGCGCGCTGCCCTCCTGCGGTACTTGCGGGACCGCCGCCACCGCCGCCCACTCGCCACCCAACGCCCAATACACATGCACCAGACTGATCACTGCGAAGATCGTCACCAGCCATTGAGCCAACAACAGGGTCATGGTTCAGAGATCCTTGAAAGGGATATGAACTGAACAGGCTAGTCGGCTTTTCCTGAAGTGCGCGGTCGAGTGCAAGACCAAAAGCTCATACCGGCGGCCGCTCACATTCCGGCGGCGACTTTATCCGCCACGTCCTTGGGCAACCACGCCCGCCAGACGTCCGGATGAGCCTTCATGAACGCTTCCGCCGCCTGACGTGGCGGCGTATGTTTCTCGCTCATTTCGGCCAGTGCTTTGTTCAGGGGATCGATCGGAAAGTCGACCTTGGCGAAGAACTCGGCAATCTGCGGGTATTGCTTCTGGAAGGGAGTGGACACACCGATCGACAACTTGGAGGCCAGGGAGCGGGTCGGCTGTGGATTGGGGTTGTCGGCGTCGGTCAAGGTCTTCCAGGCTTCGGCGTCGAACGGTGGCTCTTCGAGTTGGATCAGCTTGAAGCGGCCGAGCAACGGCGTGGGTGACCAGTAGTAAAACAGCACCGGCTTGCCACGATGAATTGACGAACTGATCTCTGCGTCCAGTGCCGCGCCCGAACCGCTGCGGAAGTTCACGTAGCTGTCGTCCAGCCCATACGCCTTGAGCTTCTGCTTGTTGACCACTTCCGAGGTCCAGCCGATGGGGCTGTTGAGGAAACGTCCCTTGGTCGGGGCTTCCGGGTCCTTGAACACGTCTTTGTAACGCGGCAGGTCGCTGACGCTGCGCAGGTCCGGCGCCAACGCCTTGATGCCCTTGGCCGGGTCGCCCTTGATCACATATTCCGGCACCCACCAGCCTTCGGTAGCGCCCTTGACCGTGTCGCCGAGGCTGACGACTTTGCCTTCGGCTTCCGCCTTGACCCACACCGGGCTGCGACCGGCCCACTCTTCGCCAATGACCTGGATGTCATTGTTGGCCAGCGCGGTTTCCAGGGTGATGGTGGTGCCCGGCAAGGTGTCGGTCGGCAGCCCGTAGCCCTTCTCGACAATGATGCGCAAGACGTCGGTGATCAGGCTGCCGCTTTCCCAGTTCAGGTCGGCGAAGTGGATCGGCGTCTGGGCGGCAAACACCGGGGCGGGTGTCGCCAGCAAACCGAAAGTGGCCAGGACCGCAGCCAGCAACCGTCGAAATCCGTTCATGCTTTTGCACCTCGTGCTGTTCACAGCAATAGCAGGATGGCCTGGCAGTAGACCGCGAAGCCTCTGAATACTCAGTCCACTGACTGTAGTAGAGGTTCCTGCTTTCGAGGTGCGTGGGTCAGTTTTCGGAGGTTTCCTGCAAACGCATCAGTTCACGTCTGACCATGCTGGCGTATGCCGCCGGTTGCAGTTGGTAAAGCTGTGACGCCACCCAATTCAGCCAGGCTCCCTGCAGAATGGTCTTCTGCCCGAACAGCCGCCGCGCTTCATCTTGAGCGCTGGCCAGGTTCTGTTCGTGGAAGTCGGCGCGGGTCAGGGTCATCACTCGCTGGCCTTGAAAGTCACCAGCTCGCCCTTGCGCCACTTGGCCGCCTTGGCGGTCACGGCCTTGAGGGTCTTGGTCAGGCCTTCCTGCAACTGTTGATGGGCGGCGAACACCATCACCACGCTGTGACCTTCCTTGAACACGATCCCCTGACCGTCGGCCGTGGTCACGAAGGCGTAGTCGCCAATGCCGTAAACCGTCAGCTTGATGTCGCGGAACTTGATGTCCAGCTTGCCGCCTTCGCGACTGGGCAGCACGGACGCGCTGAAATGATCGCCGACCTTGAGTTTGAGTCCGGGTTTGTCGTCCACCACCAGGGCTGATTCGGTGTCGATTTCGGCAATGTAAATGCCTTCAGCGTTCTGTTCAGTGATGTAAACGAAACGTGACTGAAACTGCTTGACCAGCTTTGCGCGCAAATCACCCAGCACGAACAAAGCATGCATATCGAGATTACTTACTGCCAAGGAAACATCCCCACATCTGAAAAATGGTGCCGTGCGCGAAAAATAAACGCACAGCCAAAAAAGCGGCAATGCCGAAGGTGTCGCCAAAGAACCCGGATTGAAGTCCTGAATGAGCAGTGCACTCATTCATCACGAAGCTTGAGAAGACTACTGGAACGTCACTCGCGTCGTCCTGCCTGGCGTTCGTCACAGACTGAAGGAAAACGCCCTCCCTGCTGCCAGAAAATCATGGACTATCAACTTCGGGGAAAAATCTCATCAAGAAAAAATCTTTTCCTACATATCGTCCGCAAAAAATTGCTTTAGATAAACATCATTCACCCACCAGTGGGGGTGATTCTAGAGCAGCGATGCTCTTGGAGACTAGCCAAAACGACGTACATACGTCGGTAAACAATGAAAAGGACTTCATATGTGCACGCTGACTCACTTTGCTTATCCCGTGGTGCCTGACTCGAAAACAGCGCCGATCCCGCACCCGATACGGTTTCGCCACCATGAACCGCTTCCCGATGTCCCGGCCCGCCCGCGATTTCAGGTGGTGATGGCGGGCATTGCCTTCTTTCATATCAAGGATATTTCGACAGGCTGCGTAAGAGGTTTCCGAGCTGATCATAACGAAGCCTGTGCCCTCGCCCGGTTTCTGGAATCACATTGTTGACATGCCCGCCGTGCTCATTTCCATCGACATTTCGTCTGCCCGCCGACTTATCTCAGCCGTCGACGGGCAACTACTGCCATACTGCCCGCCAAATAAAACGGACCCGCAGAAAATCGGGTTGCGTTGACAACAACAATGTTTTTCCAGGGGAAGTCGGCAACGTGACGGAATTTGATATCGGCGAGTTTTTTATCCGGGGTGAAGCCAGAGAAGTCGAGGGTGAATTCCAGGCCGTGATTGTCATGCGGGCCAAACCACCGCTGAAGACCGTGACGTATCACCAGGTCGAAAAGGATCGCTGGTTCAAAACCCCGGATGTCGCCGCCATTGCGGCCCAGGAATCGGCCAGGGAACTGAAGGCCGCAGTCGATGCGGGGGCATTGAAAGCCTGATTGCCGGGTTGGCGGTGAGCGAAGACGCTGACTGGGCGCAGGTGGTCGACGACCTGAACCTGCGCATGCACCAGACCCACTGACAACAACCTCAATGCAGGCTGCCAGGGCTTTCGGCGCTCAATTGCGCCACCCAGGCAGCCTTGCACTCCTCCGCTTCGTCGCGACTGGAGAACGCCGTACCCCGGCGCTCGCCATTGAGCAACACGACCCAGCAGACCCTGCGCCCCATGGATCGCAAATTGGCGGGTACTCCGCTGCCGATCATGACCGCGACATCAACTTTGCCTTGCATGCTGACCCCTCGAAATTCATTAGCAACCTAATTAGTAGGTATGTTAATCAGTTTACCGACGAGGAAACAGCAAAACCCTGCACAGGTTCATTACAGGATTCGTAACAATCGTCCTGCAGCCCGGGCTTTCTAGCGCGGCTTTTCCGGTTTGTAGCCCAGGCGCAAACCACCCCAATGCCGGCCCTTGAGCATGATCGGCACCGAGAGATCATGCATCAACTCGCCGGTGTCGCGCGTATAGGTTTGCAGCAACACGGCCTTCTGATGGCTGCCACAGCGGATCCCGGTGCGGTCAGCGAACTTGCGCTTGGTCCGGCTCTGCAACGCATCGACCTGCGCATCTCCCGTCAGCGGCTGGCTGAACGCCTTGTTGTGGGTCGGCACATAACCCTGCTGGGTGCAGGCAATGGCGAACACCAATCCTTCGTGACGCGGTAACAACGGTTCTTGAATCGCTGGCAACACCTGATCGGTATAACGGTCGAAACGCGTCTGGTACTTGGTCGGGCTGGTATTGGGGATGGCCTGGTAATTGCGGTCGAACAGATCGTCGAGACTGATTCGACCGGCATCGATGTCCGCCTCGAAACGCGCGGCAATCTGCCTCGCGGCTTCCCGGGCCAGGTCATAGATACGCTGGTGATAGTCATCCAGCCCCACCTCGGCAAGACGCTCGCTGATGGTTTCGGCTTGCCCTTCCATTTGCACCGCCGCCTGGGCCAGGCGCTGAGTCTGCTGGTCGCTGACCGCCAGATCGCTGCGCATCTGTTCGATGGCGTGAAACAGGCTGTCGAGTTGCTCACGGTTGGTGTCTGCCCCTTGGGCGATTGCTCCGACCTGGGACTCGACGCTGGCCGCCAGTCGGGCAATGTTTTCCAGGTGCTGCCCCGTGCGCTCTACCTGCTCGACGCCGGAGTCAAGGTCGCTGGACAGTTGACGGATCTGCTCCACCACCTGCGCCGTGCGTTGCTGGATGTCGGCCACCATTTCGCCCACTTCGCCCGTGGCGGTCGCCGTGCGTGCGGCAAGCCCGCGAACTTCGTCGGCCACCACTGCAAAGCCGCGACCGTGCTCCCCCGCCCGCGCCGCTTCTATCGCTGCGTTCAACGCCAGCAGGTTGGTCTGGCTGGCGATGGACTGAATCACCAGGGTCACTCGCTGGATATCATCGCTGCGCAGGCTCAAGGCTTCGATCAGTTCACGGCTGTTGCTGGCGCGCTGGCTGAGCTGATGCATGCGCGCGATGGACTCGATCAATTCAGTACGCCCGACCACTCCGCTTTGATGAGCTTCGCTGGCGGCACTGAGCGCCTGGCGACTGAGCGTCGAGGTGGCCTGTTCGGTGGTGATCATGACTTCGGCATTGCTGACGATCTGTGCTGCCGCCGTGAGCTGCGATTGCAGTTTGTCCGCCAGTTGCCGAACCGAAAACGCCACACCGGCGGCCGACAGTGCGTTATGGCTGGTGGTGCAGGAAAGATCGCGAGTCAATTCGCCGATGGCATCGGGGTTGGCGGGGGCAGCCGCCTGCGGGGTCGCGCGCGAGCGCAGTCGAGGCAGCCAGATAATCAATACGGCCAGGGGCAGGCCAAGGTAAAGCGACCCGTCGCCCAGCGTCATGCCACTTAACAACAGCATCAGGGCGATGCTTTGCAGCGTTGGCGTCAGCCAGCGGTTGTTCGGCAACAGCACGGGTGCGGGCACTGCCGCAACCAGAGACCCGTCTCTCGTCATCATCGTCACCCCGGAAAGCTTCTAATTGTTGTCTTCGCATTAAACGCCACTATAAGGCCATTATCCATGAGCCTTTAGTCGCGAACGTTGCAGGAGATCAATAGAAGAACCGGGAAATCGAAGACGGCAGAAAACAAAGATCGCAGCCTGCGGCAGCGCCCTACTTCAATTGCGTAGGAGCTGCCGCAGGCTGCGATCTTTTCAAAGGCAGTCCATCTTGATGGACTGCCTCGCAGAATCAGGCCTGACGCTGGTGCTTGTCGATTTGCTCGTGACGTTCCTGAGCTTCGATGCAGTACTTGGTGGTCGGGCTGATCAGCAGGCGCTTGAGGCCAATCGCCTCGCCGCTGTCGTCGCACCAGCCGAAGCTGTCTTCCTTGATGCGCTCAAGGGCTTGTTCCAACTGAGGCAGCATGCGCTGGTCGCGATCGATCGCGTTCACCAGCCAGGTGCGCTCTTCTTCGACCGAAGCCGCGTCTGCCGGATCGGCCGGGGTGTCCAGGCTTTCGATGGCGATACGGTTCTGTTCGATGCGCTCATGGGTTTCGACTTTCATGTTCTGCAACAGCTCGGAGAAAAAAGCATGTTGCTCGGCATTCATGTAGTCATCCGCCGGCATGGCCAGCAACTTGTCCTTTGTCATTGATATCTCTATAAAAAAACGTGCATTAAGGCGAATAAGGGAGCGTTCCGGCAGACCTGGGCAGGCCATCGGAAAGGCGCCGTTTGTTCCAAGCGCCACCCGGCACTCAATTTACGAGGGGCGGCAGTCTACGGCCGACTTGAGGCCTCAGCAACTGAAAAGACTGCGAATTTGTCCGACAAAGCCCTGAAAATGCTCTAAGACAGGCTTTGAGGCGGTAATCGGAGTGCGTTTATAGCAAGAAATTCAATCGAGCGGCTGTATATAGAAGACAAACGGCGGCACCGGGCATTATTCACGGTCATTTGCAGGGCCGGGAACCTCAGCTAAGGTTGTCCCTCCCGAAATGGCCATATAAAGGAAAGGACCATGAAGCTGATCGGTATGCTGGACTCGCCCTATGTCAGGCGCGCCGCCATTTCTGCCAAATGCCTGGGAATCACGCTGGAACACCGATCGGTCTCGGTGTTCCGCCACTTCGAACAATTCCAGCAGATCAACCCGGTGGTCAAGGCGCCCACCCTGGTGCTGGATGACGGTGAGGTGTTGATGGACTCGACGCTGATCATCGACTACCTGGAAACCCTGGCCGGCAACAGCCTGCTGCCCGTCGAGCCGAGACAACGCCTGCGCGCGTTGCGTCTGATTGGCCTGGCGCTGGCCGCCAGCGAAAAATCCGTGCAGCTTTACTACGAGCGCAACCTGCGGCCCGAGGAGATTCAATTCGAACCCTGGGTGCAGCGGGTCGAAGGACAGCTGAAGGCAGCCTATTCGGCGCTGGAGCGGGAGCTGGAAAAGCAGCCGCTGAAGACTGACGGCTCGATCGAGCAGGATGGCATTACCCTCGCCGTAGCCTGGAGTTTTACCAATCTGGTAGTACCGGACCAGGTGAGTGCGGCGCAGTTTCCGCGGATCGCAGCGTTCACGAAGTATGCCGAGGGGCTTGAGGTGTTTGTGGATACGCCGATCGAATAGATAGATTCGCTTCGCCTGACCTGCCGTCTTCGCGAGCAAGCCCGCTCCCACAGTAATTTTCGTCGTACGCGGACTTTGTGTTCAACATCAATGGAGCGAGCTTGCTCCGGGCGGCGTTCCGCCGATGACGCTGGGTCATTCGACACATGCATTGGCTATTTGCGCTTATAGCTTTTATTACCACTGGGGGTCAGGCAGTAAACGCCGCCTCTGGGCCCCGTACAAAACGATCCGGTGCCACAGGAGCAGCCCTGTGTGTCCTGGAACAATGCTTGCGGTCGTGCCTGGTTTTTACCGCCAAACATTGCCGAGCAACTTTTCTTCGAACCACTGATGGAGCCGTCATTACACAGGAACAGATCGCCGTCGCATCGATCGATTCCACCTTTCTTCCCGGAACAGGGGGTATTGCCAGCCCAGGCAGGCGAACTGAAAACACTGAACAGCAACAGACAAATCGGCATCCAGCCACAGCGGATCGAGTTGCGCACAATGCATCACCCTATTGAAGCTGTGGCCCAATGATATCAACGTTGAGAACTGCGATCCCTGCTAGATGAAAGTTAATTTATTAAGTCGCGGGCAATTCTTGGCAAAATGCTCGCAACTTCGTAATGAACTGCTTATCAGGCCAGCCCTATGACCCGCATCTTGACCATCGAAGACGACGCCGTGACCGCCCGGGAAATTGTCGCCGAACTGAGTAGCCACGGCCTCGACGTCGACTGGGTCGACAATGGCCGCGAAGGGCTGGAGCGCGCGGTCAGCGGCAACTATGACCTGATTACCCTCGACCGCATGTTGCCCGAGCTCGATGGCCTGGCGATTGTCACCACCCTGCGGACCATGGGAGTGGCCACGCCGATCCTGATGATCAGCGCCCTGTCCGACGTCGATGAGCGAGTGCGCGGCCTGCGCGCCGGTGGCGATGACTACCTGACCAAACCCTTCGCCACCGATGAAATGGCTGCCCGGGTCGAAGTCCTGCTGCGCCGGCAGAACACCGTGACCGCACAGGCCACCACGCTGCGGGTGGCGGATCTGGAGCTGAACCTGATCAGCCACGAAGCCAGCCGCGACGGTCAACTGCTGACGCTATTGCCCACCGAATACAAACTGCTGGAATTCCTGATGCGCAATACCGGGCAAATCCTCTCGCGGATGATGATTTTCGAAGAAGTCTGGGGTTATCACTTCGACCCCGGCACCAACCTGATCGACGTACACATTGGCCGTCTGCGCAAGAAGATCGACCCGCCTGGCAATGTCCCACTGATTCGGACCGTGCGAGGCTCGGGTTATGTCATTGCCGAACCCGTCTAAAGGCTGGCGCTCTTCCAGCAGCCGTCTGCTGGCGCTCTACAGTTCGCTGTTCGTGCTCTGGAGCGGGATCCTCATGGGGGTCATGTACTACGAGGTTTCCGCTTACCTGGACAACCTGGCCAAGCATTCGCTGATGCAACGCCAGCACCTGTTTTCGCGCTTCTCTGGCGAGCAACTGGTGGACGCCCTCGCCGTCAGCATGACCTTCGACATCCGCGGCATCGACGCCTACGGCCTGTTCGATGGCCAACACCGTCACCTCAGCGGCGCCCTGCGCTACATTCCGGACGGCTTGCCGCTCGATGGCAAGATCCACATGCTGCGCGATTGCGATGCCTCCGACGACAGCGACGAGCAGACGCTACCCGCCGACAGTTGCGACGCCGTGGCGACCCGCACCCTCGACGGCCGCTGGTTGGTGCTGGTGCGCGACAACGGTTCGCTGTTCGCCGTGACCCGGATCATCCTTCACGCCTTGTTCTGGGGTGTGACCCTGACCATCGTGCCGGGCATCGTCGGCTGGACTTTGCTGCGGCGCCGGCCGTTGCGGCGCATTCGCGGGATTCAGGCCAGTGCCGAAGCCATCGTCGCCGGCGACCTGAGCCGGCGCTTGCCACTGTCCAATCGGCGTGACGAACTGGACATGCTCGCCGCCATCGTCAACGCCATGCTCGAACGCATCGAGCGCTTGATGAACGAGGTCAAGGGCGTGTGCGATAACATCGCCCATGACCTGCGCACACCCCTGACCCGTCTGCGCGCGCAGCTTTACCGCATGCAGCAGCAAGCCGGCGAGGGCTCGGCGCAGGCCATGCAACTGGACCTGGTGCTGGCCGAAGCCGATACGCTGATGGCGCGTTTCCGTGGCTTGCTGCGGATCTCCGAACTGGAAGACCGTCAGCGTCGCTCCGGTTTCGTGCAAGTGGACCCGGTGGCGTTGTTGCAAGAGCTGCATGAGTTCTACTTGCCCCTGGCGGAAGACGACGACCTTATGTTCCAACTGCATCTGCCCGCGTCATTGCCGCCCCTCAATGGCGACCGTGCGCTGATGTTCGAAGCGGTGGCGAACCTGCTCAGCAACTCGATCAAATTCACCCCGCCCGGTGGCGCGGTGATCTTGCGCGGGGTCAATGATGGCGGGCACACGCGGATCGAAGTGCTTGACTCCGGCCCGGGCATTCCCGAGGCGGAACGTGAAGCGGTGTTCCAGCGTTTCTATCGCGCCGAGGCGGGCAATCACAAAAGCGGCTTCGGGCTGGGGCTGTCCATCGTCGCGGCGATTGTCAGCCTGCACGGGTTTACGCTGGAGGTGGGCAGCAGCGAACTGGGTGGCGCGCGGCTGGTGCTTGATTGTCGGGAGAGTCTGATTCCTCAAGCCTAGCGTTCATCTGAAGAACAAAACAGATCCCCTGTGGGAGCGAGCTTGCTCGCGATGGCGGAGTGTCAGGCGATACATTTTTACCTGATACACCGTCATCGCGAGCAAGCTCGCTCCCACAGGAGTTGGTGTCGTGACTGTCAGGCCGGGTAATTGGCCCGTAGCGCTTCAAGCCCGCCCTGATAGATGCCGGTAAACAACGCCTCCACTTCCTCGTTGCTCACACCCACCGGCTCGAACCTTCCGGACCAGGTCACCCGCGCGCCCTCGCCTTGCGCTTGAACCTTGATCGTCGCCAGATAATCAGTCGCCGGAAACGGTGCCTGCAAAATCGAGTAGCTGTAGGTTTGGCTCGCGTTGTCGAAGGCTTGCAGGCGTTCGATCACCACGGCGCCGTCCGCCGTTTGCAGGCTGCGCACGCGCCCGTCTTCGCTCAGTTCGCTCTTGGGAATGAACGGCAGCCAGTCCGGCAGCGAGTTGAAACCGCCAATCAATTGCCAGACCTGATCGGCCGAAGCCGGGATGTCGATGAAGGCTGATGCAGTTGCCATGAAATACTCTCTCCAATCAATAAGGTTCAGATGGCCAGGCTGTCGACGACACCGCCGTCGACCCGCAGAGCCGCGCCGGTGGTGGCCGAGGATAACGGCGAAGCGATGTAGGCCACCAGATTGGCGACCTCCTCGACATCCGCCACACGCTGGATGATCGACGTCGGCCGGGCCTTACGCACGAACGCATCGGCTTCGTCCCGGGCGCTGCGTCCGGATTCGGCCGTGGCGTCCTTGAGCATGTCTTCCAGGCCATCGGTAAAGGTCGGGCCGGGCAGGATCGCATTGACCGTAACACCGGTGCCGGCCAGGCGTTTGGCCAGGCCATGGGACACGGCCAGGTTGGCGCTTTTGGTCACGCCATAGTTGATCATGTCCGCCGGGGTCGCCACGCCGGATTCCGAAGACAGGAAGATCACCCGCCCCCAACCCTGCTTGACCATGTCCGGCGTGTAATGCCGGGACAGGCGCACGCCGGAGATCACGTTGACCTCGTAGAAGCGCGTCCACTCACTGTCCGGGGCGTCGAAGAAATCGACCGTGTTGAAGATCCCGAGGTTGTTCACCAGGATGTCCGCCCGAGGTTCGGCGGCGAACAATATTTCGGCACCTTCGGCGGTGCCGAGGTCGGCGGTCACCCCACGCAATTGCGCAGCAGGAACACGCTGGCGAATGCTCGCCATTGCCTGCTCGACCTTGGCCGTGTCGCGGCCGATCACCACCACCGTGGCGCCCGCCTCGGCCAGTGCCTTGCTGATGCCCAGGCCGATGCCGGCTGTGCTGCCGCTGACAATTGCGAGTTTTCCGCTCAAATCGATTTTCATGCTCAAGCTCCAATGAGGGGCAAGGGTGCGCGCTCTGATACCAGCTTCGCCTCACGCATCGCCTGCCAGAATGCAGCGGGAATCACCGCCGACAACGCAGCCACATCTTCGGCAATCCGCTGCGGGCGGCTGGAACCGGGAATCACCGCGGCCACTGCCGGGTTGGCCAACGAGAACTGCAACGCCGCCGCTTTGATGTCGACACCATGGGCCGCCGCAATGCGTTTGATCTGCTCGACCTTGTTGATGATCGCCGGGCTGGCCTTCTGGTATTCGAAGTGCGCACCACCGGCGAGGATGCCCGAGCTGTACGGGCCACCGACCACGATCTCGACGTTCTGCGCCAGGGCAGCGTCCATCAGACGCTGCAAGGCACGATCATGGTCGAGAAGAGTGTAGCGGCCGGCCAACAGAAAACCGTCCGGCTGCGCTTCGCTCAGATCAAGGGTCAGCTCGCACGGCTCGACCTTGTTCACCCCCAGGCCCCAGCCCTTGATCACGCCCTCTTCGCGCAAACGCGTCAGCACTTTGAAGGCACCGGTACGGGCCTGGTTGAAGTACTCCAGCCATTGATCGCCGTAGAAATCCTGGGCGATATCGTGCACCCAGACGATGTCCAGGCGATCGGTTTGCAAGCGCTTGAGACTGTCTTCAATCGAACGCATCGTTGCATCGGCGCTGTAGTCGTTGACGATCCTGTTCGGCCGGCCATGCTCGAACACTCCGCTCTTCTCGCCCAGGTCACGGGCGGCGGCGTCTTCGATTTCATCGAGGATCACCCGGCCGACCTTGCTGCTGAGTACAAAGTCGTCACGGTTGTAGCGTGACAGTGCGGTGCCAAGGCGAATCTCCGACAGACCCGATCCGTAGAACGGCGCGGTATCGAAGTAGCGCACGCCGGCATCCCAGGCGGCATGGACAGTCGCTTGCGCTTCTTCTTCCGGGATGGCGCGGAACATGTTGCCCAACGGCGCGGTACCGAGACCCAGCGCGCCGGGCAGTTTGTCTTTCAAGCTCATGGATGATTCCTCGTCAGTAGTCAGGGGTCAGTGATGACCGTTGAGCAGATCCTAGATTGCGAGGATCGGACCGTCCAAGACATAATATGCAGCACTTGAGTCCCTACAGGTCTAACATGATCGACATCCGCCAATTGCGCTACTTCGTCGCTGTCGCCGAGGAAGAACACGTCGGGCGTGCCGCCGAACGCCTGCACATTTCCCAGTCGCCCCTGAGCCGGCAGATCGCCCAGCTCGAAGAGCGCCTGGGCCTGACCCTGTTCGAGCGCAGCCAGCAACGCATCCGCCTGACCCGCGACGGCCAGACGTTCCTCGCCGAAACCCGCGCCCTGTTGATCCACGCCAATCGACTGGAATCCCTTGGCAAGCGTCTGGGGCGTGGCGAAGAAGGCGGCCTGTGCATTGGCTACATCGAAAATGCCATGCACGCCGGCGTGCTGCCCAATGCCTTGCGCGTGCTGCGGGTCGACCGGCCGAACGTACACGTGGCGCTGTACAACCTCAGCTCGGCCGAACAACTCGAAGGCTTGCGCCAGCGAAGCCTGGATATTGCCCTGGTGAGCGAACCACCGACCGATGACGACCCGGACCTGCTGGGTTTTCAGGTGCTGGACGATCCGATGCTGCTGGCCCTGCCCGAGCACCATCCGCTGGCGCAGCAGACTGTGCTGACCCCGGCGGACCTCGCCGACCAGGAATGGATCGGCGTGCAACACCGACAGAACGCCAGCTGCCACGACGACTTCGTCAGCGCCTGCATCCGGGCCGGCTTCACCCCGGACATCCGCATGCAAGCCACCGAGCCTTTCACCGCGCTTGGGTTGGTGGCGCCGGGGCTGGGCATCGCGATGATCCAGAAAGGCCTGAGCCGCAACGCCCCGCCGGGTGTGGTGCTGCGGGAAGTGCCGTGGATTTGCTTCACCACGCCGCTGTGGGCAGCGTGGCACCGGATCAACCTGCGGCCGCTGGTGGAGACGTTCAGGAAGGTGCTGACGGAGCCAGACTCCGCCACATAACCTTGTAGGAGTGAGCCTGCTCGCGATGGCGGCAGCACATTCAGCTCTATGTGACTGTCAGACCGCCATCGCGAGCAAGCTCGCTCCCACAGTTGATGGGGGTCGTACGCAGCATTTGTGCTCGCTGAAAATCCAGTGTGGGAGCGAGCTTGCTCGCGATGGCGGCGGCACATTCAACATTTATGTAGCTGACACACCGCTATCGCGAGCAGGCTCGCTCCTACAGGGTTTGGTGCTTTACTGAAAAGACCCCAATCCCCAGCGAGCCCTCCACCATGAACCGCAACGACCTGCGCCGCGTGGACATGAACCTGCTGGTGATTTTCGAAACCCTGATGTTCGAGAAGAACCTGACCCGGGCCGGGGAAAAGCTGTTCCTCGGCCAGCCCGCTGTCAGCGCGTCGCTGGCAAAGTTGCGCGATCTGTTCGACGACCCGTTGCTGGTGCGCAACGGACGAACCCTGGAGCCGACCCTGCGGGCATTGCAGATTCTCAAGGAATTGCAGCCGGCGATGGACACCATTTCCGGGGCCGTCAGCCGAGCCAAGGATTTCGATCCGTCCACCAGCCGCGAGGTGTTTCGTATCGGCCTGTCCGACGACGCCGAGTTCGGGCTGTTTCCGCCGCTGCTCAAGCAGATTCGTGAAGAAGCGCAGAACGTTGTGGTGGTGGTGCGCCGGGTGAATTTCCTGCTGATGTCGTCGATGCTGGCCAGCGGCGAGATTTCTGTCGGCATCAGCTACACCACGGAATTGCCGGCCAATGCCAAGCGCAAGAAATTGCGCGATTTGAGCGTGAAGATCCTGCGCGGCGACGATCGTCCGGGCCCGTTGACCCTGGACGAGTTCTGCGAACGACCTCACGCGCTGGTGTCGTTTTCCGGGGATCTGAGCGGCGCCATCGACAATGACCTGGCCCGGATCGGCCGCTCACGCCGGGTGGTGCTGGCGGTGCCACAGTTCGCGGGGTTGCGGGCCTTGCTGGCGGGTACTGACATGCTCGCCACCGTGCCGGATTACGCGGCCAGTGCGTTGATCGAAGGCAGCAGCCAGTTACGGGCAGACGATGCACCGTTTGATATCAACCTGTCCGAACTGTCGATGGTCTGGAACGGGGTCAACGATAACGATCCGGCAGAACGCTGGTTGCGCTCGAAAATTGTACAGCACATGGCGGCGCCACTATCGGGGCATTGAGCGACTGCAGGACCACCGGCTCGGACTCGCGCAAATACACCGGCATGTCGGTCACCGGTGGCATGGCCGGAATCTCGAAGTACATCTGCACCACCCAGCCACGGTGATAGCTGGCGTGGTTGACCACGTGCATCAGCATCGCGCCGGCGCTCATGGTGCCGCTTTCGCCTGAGACAAAGGTGAATTCCAGGAGCTTGTCCAGGGAGGCATCGGTTTGCCGGGCGCTCCAGTCGCAGTACCAGCGATCGATGGCTTTTTGCGCCATGCGCAGTTCGGACAGGTCGGCATGCAGCAGGTCGTGTGAGGTCTTGAAGCCATGCCCCCGGCCTTCGAGGTGCGCCTGCCAGATGCAATCCACCACGTACACGTGATTGAGGGTGCCGATCATGTTCTTGAACACCGACACCCGTTCTTTTTTGACTTCGCCCGGAGGGAGCGCCGCGAGGCTGTCAAAGAGGCGCTGATTGGCCCAGCGTTTGTAATCGGCCAGCAGGCAGGCAGTGCGTACGGTGATCATCAGAGTTCTCCGATGGCAGTAAGCGCACCCCCTAGCATAGACCCGATGCCCGCAATGCAGCGCGAGCACTGATCATCGGTCATTCAGGCGTTTCACCACGCGCTCGGCGAGCGCCAGGCAACCGGTCAGCCCCGGTGATTCGATGCCGAACAGGTTCACCAGCCCCGCCACGCCATGTATGGACTGATCGGCGTTGTCGGCAATAAAGCGAAAACGCTCCACGGAACTCTTGGTGATCGCCGCGCATCCTAAACTATGTGGTACTTCCCTTATGCTTCATGCTGTCGGAGGACACCGTCATGCGCCGGATGTTTATCATTTCTTCCCTGGTACTTTGTTTACCTTTCGGCTCGGCTCTGGCCGATGTGGATGCGGGTGACGTCGCCACTTCCGCCGGGGTATCCGCCTCGCTGTACTCGACGTTCAAAGACCACAAACTCATGATTCCCGCCCGGGATGACGCATCCAGCTTCGTCGCCAGCGGCGGTGCAATTCGTGGTGCTTACCTGGAGTCGGTGTTGAAAAAGATCCGCCAGGACAATCCCGCCCTCAACAACGCAAGCGACGAGGACCTGGCCCGCGCCATTCTCGTCCAGGAAGGTGTTGCCACCGATCACTGAAGATCGTCATCGCCAGCGGTGGGGCTTGTGACACCGGGATAGCGTTTCCAGCCCTACCTGGCGTGCGTGCCAGTGGACAAGCGTGCCCACCCGGCCACGAGTTGCGCGTTGATACTCACCCCGCCGCATACCACGATCACCACGTCACGGGCGTCGGCAATCGCCGGGTGATCCAGGTAGGCAATCGCCAATGAAACACCGCACGCCGGTTCGACCAACTGACGCAAATCATTGGCGTAACGCACCACGCCCATGATCGCGTCATCATCACTGAGCACCACGCACTCATGGGAAAAATCGCCGATGTGCCTGACCGGCCAGGCGGCCACTTGCGCGGCGCCCAGGGAAGTGGCGACGGTGTCGATTTTCGCCAGTTTGACCGGGTACCCGGCCGCCACCGCCGCGGCGAACGACGCCGCGCCTTCGGTTTCGCAGGCTACGATGCGGCAATCGGTGTGCCGATGACGAATCAGTCCGGTGAGCAGCCCTGCCAGCAAGCCACCGCCGCCCACCGATGTCACCAGCACATCCACTGGCGGGCAGTCTTCAAGGATTTCATCGACCATGGTGCTGTGCCCTTCCCACAACAGCGGGTGGTCGAAGGCCGGCACAAATTCACTGCGTGGGTCCTGGGCGAGTTCCTTTGCCCGTTGATTGGCTTCGTCCCAGACCTTGCCGTGCACGATCACTTCGGCGCCGGTCTTGCTGATCCGCGCCCGGGTGCTTTGCGGGGTGGTGTGCGGTACCACGATGCATGCCTTGAGCCCCAGGCGGGCAGCGGCCATGGCCGTGGCCAGCCCCGCGTTCCCGGCTGAGGGACAGACCACCTTGCGCTTGCCCTGCTGCTGAGCCCGGCTGCACAGCAAACCCATGCCGCGTAATTTGAACGAGCCGCTGGGTTGCAGGTTTTCCAGTTTCAGCCAGATACGGCGGGTCGGGGTCGACAGGCCTGGGTGCAGGATCAAAGGTGTTCGGATGTGAAGCATATGGGCTCCTGTTACACGCCACCGGCTCGCGGAGCTTGCGCGAGCCGGTGGTGAACGGTCCTCTCTCCCAAGCTTAGTTCACCCGGCCTCGGGGCGACCGTCTCAGCGATAACGCGGCGCCGCCACGCAATTGCCAAACAACCCGGACAGCGTCCGGCGCTGGGCTTCGTAGCGGTCCCACTGGCTGCCATCGTGCAGCCCCGGAATGGTCACCACTTCGCCAGCCGCCAGGCCAGCGAGCGCGGCATCGACCATGTCTTCGGCGGACATCACGATTTCCTGCGGCAGGTTTTCCACCGGGTTGCCGGCCTCGCTCCAGAAATCGGTGGCGGTCGCCCCCGGCAACACCGCCTGGATGCGTACGCCCTTGTCCGCCAGTTCATGTTGCATCGACTGGCTCAGGCTCAAGACGAACGACTTGGTCCCGCCGTACACGCCGTTGAGGATTTCCGGGGCGATGGCGACGATGGAGGCGATGTTGATCACGGTGCCGGTGCCCCGGGCGACAAAGCCCGGTACGACGGCATAGGCCAGGCGCATCAACGCCGTCACGTTGAGGTCGATCATCGCTTCCATGTCGTCCACGGGACTTGCCAGCAGCGGCATGACGCCACCGACCCCGGCGTTGTTGACCAACAGGGTGATGCTGGCGTCGCTGCGCAGGATCTGTTCGACCCGCAGCGAGTCCGCCTTGTTCGTCAGGTCGGCGGCCACCACCTCCACGGTGCGCCCGGTTTCGTCGCTCAAATGACTGGCCAGGGCATTGAGCTTGCCCTGGCTGCGGGCTACCAGAATCAGGTCGTAACCCTGCCGGGCCAGGCGGTCGGCATACATCGCGCCAATGCCCGAAGAAGCGCCGGTGATCAGTGCAGTGCCTTTGGATGAGAGCGCCATGGTGCAATTCCTCTACGGTGAGGCGAGAGAGTCGCCGGGTGCTGACCGTTATAAAGGGACTTTCGAATGTCTCAAATGACGTTTAAAGTACGTTTTTCGGACACAACCGTTTGAGGACAGGTCGATGATCAGCGTGGCGTTCGTGGTTTTCGAGGGTTTCCAGTCCATGGCGCTGGCCGCCATGCCGGTGTTCGAGTACGCCAATTTCAGTGCCGCCGAGACGCTGTATGACGTGCGCGTGCTGTCCGAAAACGGTCACAACCTGCGCGCCTCCGGCGGTTTGAGCGTCGGCACCGAGGCATTCGACGGGCGCGTGTTCGACACGGTGATCGTGGTCGGTGGCGACTCCATCGTCGAACAGGCGCCCAAGGCCGTGCTGGATTACCTGCAGGCCAGCATCAACACTGCACGCCGTACGGCGTCGATCTGCTCCGGGGCGTTCGTCATGGCCCAGGCCGGTTTGCTCGACGGACGGCGGGCCACCACCCACTGGGCCTACGCCCGGGAACTGCAGGCACGGTTTCCGGCGATCAAGGTCGAGGCCGATCGCATCTATGTGATCGACGGTTCGATCTGGACCTCCGCCGGCATGACGGCGGGTATCGACCTGGCACTGGCCATGGTGGAAAAGGACCACGGCGCCGAGCTGGCCCGGGCCGTGGCGCAAAAACTGGTGATGTACCACCGCCGCGCTGGCGGCCAGTCGCAACACTCGGCGCTGCTGGAGCTGGAGCCGAAATCCGATCGTATTCAAACCGTGCTCGGCTACGCCCGGGAACACCTGGCCCAGCCCCTTTCGGTGGAGCAACTGGCACAAGTGGCCAACCTCAGCCCCCGACAATTCAGCCGGGCATTTCGCGCCGAAACCGGGCAATCGCCGGCCAAGGCCATCGAAAGCCTGCGCCTGGAAGCGGCGCGCCAGATGCTCGAACGCGGACGCCTGACCCTCGACCAGATCGCCCTGGAAACCGGGTTCACCGACCGCCGACGCATGCGCGAAACCTTCCTGCGGGTGTTCGGGCAACCGCCACAGGTGATTCGGCGCAATGCTCGAGCAGAGGTGCCTTGATCGCGCCCTCGCCCGGCTTGAGAACCATCGGAATCTACACTCAACCTGACGGAGGTTACTTTTGGAGGCACCATGAAAATTTCGGCCAAACTGGCGTTTTTCGCCGTCGTCAGCACCCTCGCCTACCTCGCCCTGGCGATCTGGGGACTGGGTGGTTTCGCGGCTTACTTCAGCCACGGTGCACTGGTCGTCATTGCCCTGGTCACCCTGATCATGGCCGTCGTATCACTGTTCACCGAAGTCAATCTGAGTTCGGGGGAACGCGAAGACCGGGCCAATCGCTGGGTCATTCCGGCCTTCGGCGTGATCGGTTTACTGAGCGGCTTTCTGCCGGCCTATACCGACCGCATCGATTTCTGGACCTTTGGCGGTGAGGGTGTGCGCTGGCTCGGGGCGCTGTTGTTCATCGTCGGCGGCGCGCTGCGGTTGTGGCCGGTGTTTGTGCTGGGCAAGCGCTTCAGCGGGCTGGTGGCCATTCAGCCGGGGCATCGACTGGTCACCGAGGGCATTTACCGCAACCTGCGCAACCCCAGTTATCTGGGGATGATGGTCATCGGCATGGGTTGGGCACTGGCCTTTCGTTCGGGTGTCGGGCTGATATTGGTGGCGCTGACGCTGATCCCGCTGATCGCGCGCATTCACTCGGAAGAGGCCTTGCTGAGGGCACAGTTCGGCAGCGAATACGAGGCCTATTGCGCCCGCAGCTGGCGGCTGATCCCCGGGCTTTACTAACTGGAACACTGATCCCCTGTGGGAGCGGGCTTGCTCGCGAAAGCGGAGTATCCGTCGAAATTGCAATTGCATGACACACCGCCTTCGCGAGCAAGCCCGCTCCCACAGGGGAAATGTGTCGTTCACAAAAACTGCAAACGAATCAGACCGTCGGCATCCACGCTCGCGGCAACCATGTCATAACCCGCCAACGTCCCATGCAACGTCTCGATCGGCTGCTCATGGGTCGCCGTGACAATCATCAAGTCCGCCCCCGCCGCCTCGGCCGCCAGAATCCCCACAGTGGCATCTTCAAAAACCAGGCACTGCCCAGGCTCGACACCCAGGCGCCGGGCTGCGAGGCGGTAACCCGCGGGGTCCGGTTTGCCGGCAGTCACATCCTCGGCGGTAATCATCACGGCAGGCTCGGGAATCCCCGCCGCCGCCATCCGCCGCAACGCCAGCTCCCGCGGGGCGGAAGTGACGATGGCCCATTGGCTGGCTGGCAAGGACCGCAAGAACTTCGCCGCGCCAGCCACTTCCAATACCCCCTCGACGTCGACGATTTCCGCTTCGGTAATCCACGCGGCTTCCGCCTCGGCATCCACCCCGGGCAAGCCCAGGCGCCTGATGGTGTCGATGGCACGGGCACCGTGAATGGTCGGCAGGAAGGCGTCGACATCGACACCATGGCGCACGGCCCAGGTGGTCCAGACCCGCTCGGCGGCGGCAATGGACGTCAGGACCGTACCGTCCATGTCGAACAGAAAGGCACGGTAAGTCGAGTTGAATACAGAGTGATCGGACAAGGAACAGAACCTCGCAGGTGCCAGACGGATTTGCCCGGCAATGTAGCATCTGCGCGCAGCTCAGTTGAGTCGTTTGGACTTGAAGGTCTGGCCCACGCAATCGAGCAGCCCGCCAATCATCCAGGGTTTCTTGATGAACGAGACCGCGTGCCGCACACCTGCGCTTTCAGGGGTTTCGAAACCGGACATGATCATGATCGGCTTGTCCGGCCAGCGATCGCCGAACTGGTTGGCCAGGTCCGCGCCATTGAGCGTGCCGGGCATGGTGATGTCTGTCAGCAACATGTGCACCTGCGGTGCATGCTGTTCCAGATAGATCGCTGCTGCGTCCGCACTGATTTGCGGCTCGACGACAAAACCCTCCTCCTGAAGAATCTCGCAGAGAAACTCCAGGATCAGCGGGTCGTCCTCAACCACCAGAATCAACCCGCCAGGAAGATCCCCACCCGCCGTCGGTACTCGACTCATGACCGTGCTGCTCCCTGATTGCCTCAATGATTTCGCGGGTTCTGATCCGCTACCTAAAAGGTATGAGCAGCGGACTCGGCGGAAATTCATTTTTGTTGCAGCCAGGTGACCGGTATCAAGTGTGCTGATCAATTTTGCCCATCAGGTGGCGGCCCTGGATCACTTGATCGATGTCCTTTTGAGCGGCGACAAAAACCTGTGGGAGCGGGCTTGCTCGCGATGGCGTAGTGTCAGTCGCTATCAATGTTGACTGATACACCGCCTTCGCGAGCAAGCCCGCTCCCACAGGGGATTTCGGCTGTTTGGACTTACTGCGACATTTCGCTTTTTTTCATCGCTTCCTTGGACATCGCATCTTTTTTCATCGCGTCCTTGGACATCGCATCCTTGGACATACCGTCTTTGGACATCGCATCCTTGGACATCGAATCGGTCTTCTTCATCGCGTCCTTGGACATGGCGTCCTTGGACATCGAATCCTTGCTCATGCTGTCGTTGCTCATGGTGTCAGCGGCGAACACAGAGGCAGCACCAACGGCCAGGCACATGGACAGAACAACAGTGGTCAACTTTTTCATGATGAAACTCCTTGGAGCGTGGGTTGTGGAGGTGTGAAATGGCCAGGCACCCGTCAGCTGCCACCGAACCAGTTGTAGCCCTGGTCTTCCCAGTAGCCGCCGTTGTAGGTGTTGCTGACGAAAATCGCCTGAATGTGTTTGGGGTTCTTGTAGCCAAGCTTGGTGGGCATGCGCAGCTTCATCGGGAAGCCGTATTCACGCGGCAGCACCGCGCCGTCCCAGGTCAGCGTCAGCAGGGTCTGCGCATGCAGCGCGGTGGCCATGTCGATGCTGGTGTAGTAGTCGTCGACGCATTTGAAACCGACGTATTTGGCGTCGGTGTCGGCGCCGATGCGCTTGAGGAAATCGCTGAAGCGCACGCCGCCCCAACGCCCGATCGCGCTCCACCCTTCGACGCAAATGTGCCGGGTGATCTGCTCGGTCTGGGCCATGGCCCGCAGTTCTTCGAGGCGCCAGCTGCGCTTGTCGGCGACCAGCCCGGTGACTTCCAGGCGATAGCCCTCCTCCTCCACCGTCGGCGCTTCGTCGATGCCGTAGAAGGCATTGAAGGGAAACGGCCGGGTGATCATCGATTCGGGATAGGTCGGCGCCATCGCGTTGGGGTTGAACAGCCAGCCCTGCACCCGGTCGTTGAAGCGCGACATGGACGACAGCGCGGTCTCGACGCTGTCGTTGTCGGTGATGTTGCAACCGGACAACATCGCCACGCCGCCAAGGGTCAGGCCGCGCAACAGGAACGAGCGGCGCGAGCGGTCTTCGATCTGTGGCGCGAGGATCTTGCGGGCGTCGGTCAGGATCGAAGCCTCGTCCAGCCCGGGTACCTGAATGCGCTTTTTCATACCTGCTCCTTGCGGCCGACGATCATGGCCAACAGCGTTTTTGGAACCAATGCGACCATCAGCAGATGCACCGCCACGAAGGCCACCAGCAATGCCATGGCGAAGAAGTGCACGCGGCGTGCGCCCTCGTAGCCGAACAGCAATTCACGCAGCAGCGGAAACTGCACCGACTTCCACAACACCAGCCCGGAGAGCACCAGCAGCAGGATGTCGACCATCACGAACAGGTATGCAAAACGCTGCACCTGGTTGTAATGACTGAGATCGGCGTGCCCGAGTTTTCCGCGCAAGGCGGCCCACAGGTCATGCAGCACACCTTTGGGCGAAACCGGGAAGAAACGCCGCTTCAGGCGTCCGCTGAACAGGTTGAAGGCCAGGTATATCAGGCCGTTGATCGCCAGGAACCACATCGCCGCGAAATGCCATTGCAGCGCGCCTGCCAGCCAGCCACCGAGGGTGATCGAATTGGGAAAACTGAAATCGTAGATCGGCGAGGCGTTGTAGATGCGCCAGCCACTGGTGACCATCACCAGCACCGCCAAGGCGTTGAGCCAATGGGTCAGGCGTAGCCAGCGTGGATGACTGGACTTGGGTGAAGCAGTGCTCTGCGACATGTCCGGCTCCCGTTTGTTGTTGTTCGTTGGGGCCGAGTATGGGAGCCGGAAGATCGCCAAATCCTCACGTAAAGTTAAATTAAACGTGATAACTCGCATCCGAATGCGCCCCGGAATCCTGTGGGAGCGGGCTTGCTCGCGAATGCGTAGTGTCAGTCGCTATCGATGTTGGCCGACACACCGCTTTCGCGAGCAAGCCCGCTCCCACAGGGTTTTGTGTGGTCCGCCCATTGCGCAATTATGTTTAAATGCCGCCCCCCACAAATGACCGACCCGACCCGATGAACCCTGAAGCCCTCGCCACCCTCAACCAGCACCTGCTGACCGCCCTGGCGGCCGCCCCCGCCGAAACCCGCCGCCTGTTCCACGGCCGTGGCCGCTGCTGGCCGGGGCTGGAGCAAGTGACCGTGGACTGGTTGCAGGGCGTGGTGCTGGTAGCGCTGTTCAAGGAGCCGGAAGCGGCGCAGCTGGAAGACCTGAAGCAGGTGCTGATGGCGATCACCCAGTCTGAGCAGTGGGTAAAATCCGGTGCCCACACGCTGCTGTTGCAACATCGCTACCTGCTGCAAAGCACCACCGAGTGGCTGCTGGGGGACATCATCGAGGAAATGACCATCACCGAGGGCGGCCTGAAGTACCGTGTAGATTTGGGCCGCAAGCAGAACACCGGGCTGTTTCTCGACATGCGCTACGGCCGCGATTGGGTCCGCGCCAATGCCGAGGGCAAGCGGGTACTGAACCTGTTCGCCTACACCTGCGGCTTTTCGGTGGCGGCCATCGAAGGCGGCGCGAGCCACGTGGTCAACCTCGACATGTCCAGCCCGGCCCTGAGCCGTGGCCGCGACAACCACCGGCTCAACGGCCACGACCTGAGCAACGTGACCTTTCTCGGCCACGACCTGTTCAAGTCCTGGGGCAAGGTGATCGGCAAAGGGCCTTACGACCTGGTGATCATCGACCCGCCGTCGTTCCAGAAAGGCAGCTTTTTGCTGACCAAGGATTACCAGCGTGTGCTGCGCCGCTTGCCGGAATTGCTCGGCCCTCAGGGTACCGTGCTGGCGTGCATGAACGACCCGGCGTTTGGTGCCGATTTCCTGATTGATGGCGTGACCCGTGAGGCGCCGAGCTTGCGGTTTGAGCAGCGGCTGGAGAATCCGCCGGAGTTTCCGGATGCTGATGTGGAGTGTGGGTTGAAGGCGTTGGTGTTCAAACTGGCTAAATAACGTGATGTTTCGCATCAAGGATCAACGTCGCCCTCTCACCGCTTACCAAACAGTTTTTGTAAAAACGAAGGCTTCCTGGGATCTCTACGGGCCGGTGGAGGTGGCGCGGTAGCCAAAGCTCTGTTGGCTCCTCCAAGTTTATTCAAAGGTTCAGTTTTACTTGATTCGGCTTTCCTGGATTCGGATTTTTTGCTATAGATTTGCTGGGCTGTCAATCCTGTAGCGTCCATCTCAAAAATGATATTCATCCCTTCGCTATCGGCCCAACGTTCTTTGGCTGCTTCCCAAACATCTTGCTCTTTTAGATACCCGATAAAACCAGTGAAATCACTTCTAAACTTCTTTACGAGGTCCGAATATTTCTCGGGGGAATCAATGAAACTCAATCGCAGCGCTGAATCAAAGGTCGAACTTTCAGGAGTCGGGACATAGCTCACTGACTGTTGTTGCGGAACGACCTCACGAATCATCGCCTCGACGTCAATCGATGACTCCGGTTTGTAGTGCCCGGAATGGTTGGTGATAATGAATCTTGACGAGTCCTGTTCATCAACCTTCAACACCCCGGCAAACTCTGGCAGGCCCATCTCGGGTTGTATGCCCATATGCTGAAAGTACATATTTACAAAAAGTCGAAGCTTACGGTCCTGATCGCGAAACAGGGCAACCGCGTGCCCGAATGAACCAGGTGTCCACTCGGAACTTTCCCCCTCGATTACTTTCAACCCACGACCATAAACGGGCCCGACACTCACGAAAGTACTTTTTTGTTCATTCCACACAAGTTCTTCGAACCACCCTGTTCCAATACTTTTTGCGGTGGGATTAACAATATCGGCAATAAAAATGTCCGCCGGAATCTTTAACGTGCCTTGCCAGTCGTAGAAGCTGACTGGATTGTTTCCAACCATTTGATAGATATTAAGACCATCTACACTCCCCGCAGGATCGGGACAAATCCAGCGCTGCAACCACGGCGCGTAATACCGGTAGCCATAGTAATAAAGCCCGGTCGCATCCCGCTCTCTACCTGAATAGCGGATGGTTTTGTACTGCGCCACCAGCGCACGTCTACCCGCCCAGCACGCCGTGCCGCCGAACGGGTAATAGTGTTCCTGGGTCAGCACGCCCGCCTCGTCATCCAGTTCCAGGGTGCTGGAGCCGAGGTGATCGCTGAGACTGTAGCGCAGTTGATCGTTGTGCGCGCCTTCGGGCCAGTGCAGTGCCCGCACGTTGCCGCGCCCGGCTTCGACGCTGATGACGTGATGCTCTTCGCCATCGGCCTGGCGGTGGATTTCCAGCCCCGGGAGGTAACGCACCTCGCTGCGCAGGGTGCGGCCGCTGCTGTGGGCGAATCCCGTTTTGCGCAAGCGGTGGCCGGGGCGATCGTAGCGGTAGCATTCGTAGTCGTCAGACTCGGTTTCGCGGTTGACCAACGTCACACGGCTCAATTGATTGCGGCTGTCCCAGAGCATGGCTTGCCCGCATTGCAGTTCCTGTTGATTGCCGCCGGCATCGAAACCCGAATCGATATCGGGCTCACCCGGCAGCGAGCCATCGTCCCGTTGCGCCAGGCTGCGGTTGCTTCGTGTCGAGGTGAACATCGAAAACCCGGGCGCATCACTGTGCTGGCGGCTGATCAAATTCCCGCCCCGGTCGTACTCGAAGCGCTGGGTGTAATTGCGCCGCTGATTGGGGTCCAGCGGCGTGGGCAGCAGTGTCGGCAGCGCCGGGCCATGGCTCGGCTGGCTGACCTCCCAGCCCTGGGCTTCGACCAGCTGATACAGGCTGTCGTAGCGGTAGCGGTTGATCGGCTCGATGCGCTGGTTGTTGAAATGGCTGACAGCTTGGGACTCGTCGTGCAGTTTGACGATATTGCCCGCCGGGTCGTAGACGTAGTTCAGGTCCTGCAACGGTTTTTGACTCCCGACTGCCGCCACCAGCCGGATCAGCCGTCCGTCTTCGGCAGCGTACTCGATGAGGGTCAGCACGCCATTGCCGGCGGTTTCGCGTTCGACCTGATCCTGGGCGTTGTAGCGGATGTCGCTGACCAAGGATTGTCGCTGCTTGTTCTCACCGGCCATTTGCAGCCAGACTTCACTCGATTTTCCTGCCACGTCGTAGGCAAAGGTGCGAACGTTGCCCATGGCATCGGTTTGTTCCTGAAGCTCGCCGGTGGGATTGAAGCTGTGGCGGGTGATGAATGATTGAGCTTCCAGGTACTCATCTCTGGCATCGATTTCGATTGGCCAGTCGGGTGTTTCAAGTTCGAGGAGCAAGCGTTGCTCTTCAACCAGTACCGAACCGGCGAGCCCGTAGTCGGCAGCCCAGTGTGTGCCTGCCGGGTGGTCATGACGGATCACCTGCCCGCATTGGTTGTGTGCGGCGTACGCGGGTTCTGAGCCACCATAGGTCAAGCGTTCCACCACGCGAAGTCGTTCCCCCGCGGCCTGTTCCGTGACGGTGATGGGCCGCTGTTGTTCGTCAAACTCGGTGTGACGCTGACTGCCTCGTGCATCCCAGAACGAGAGAGGTAACCCAACCTGGTCCAGCACACTCAACTGCCACCCGGCATCGACGCTGTCCGTCAACAACGGTTGCCCACTCAAGCCGTAGACCGTGGTCAGGTTCGGCTTCGGCGCCGTGCCCCACAACCGTGGGTCCCACGACTCGACCAAGCGGCCTGCCGCGTCGAAGCATTGCCGGGTGATCCTTGGGTCAATGTCCGGGCTGTCGGGATGACGGCAGTAACCCACGCTGCGAATCGACAGTGCACGAGGGTCGATGACCGACAGCGTCGGTGTCGCGGTGTGGTGGTGAGCGCTCACGGCATTGACGGTCCTTCGCTCTGACTGAGGACAGACTGAGCCTTTTTTCGCCGGACCGAAACTGTAAGAAGTTACAGGTCGGCGCCTGTGAAATCGCCTTCGCGAGCAGGCTGCTAACCAATGATTACCAGCGCGTGCTGCGCCGCCTGCCGGAACTGCTCAGCCCTCAAGGCACCGTACTGGCCTGCATGAACGACCCGGCGTTTGGTGTCGACTTCCTGATCGATGGCGTGACCCGTGAGGCTCCGAGCCTGCACTTTGAGCAGCGGCTGGAGAATCCGCCGGAGTTTCCGGATGCTGATGTGGAGTGCGGGTTGAAGGCGTTGGTGTTCAAGTTGCAAGGCTAAAAGTTCGCAGCCTGGACACCATTAATGCGGATTCCGTATCCCTTCGACCTTGTAGTGAACGCCACCTTGGTGGCTCAACATCAGACGGTAAGCTCCCCGCCCGGTAGTTCCAGGAACCCCCCGCAGATCCGCTGACCACAAACCGTCCTGATGGCGATGCCAACTGATCGCTCCAGTGCGACGCTCACGCAAACTGTTGATCGTTGAGGAAACGCTTTTGTGGCTAGGGTCAGTCGGATCATCCAGGATTGAATCCACCGCTCGGGTATCAATTTCCCAGTGCTGGATAGATGCTGGTGCCGCTGATGATGTGGCCGAGCCCAAACTGAAGTGTGATTTTTTTCCGGCCTTGCGCACGCTCGCGACAGAGGCGGCACCTCCTACATCAAATGATTCAACGTAGGGAGACTGTTCAGTGGATGATTGCTCACTCGGCGTGTCTCGAATTAACAGCGTACTGTAGCCAAGCCGCTTGAGCCCTTGAACTGGATTTTTTTCCGTACTAAGGACACGCCATGTCTTATCAGCGTTGTTTTCGGGGCCTGTATACCCAAAGATTTTTCCTGTTTGCGCACGGAAAAGTCTAAGCACCAACCCATCACCCCCTGGAATATTACGGTGGTCAAAAGCAAAGTTCGAAAACCTCGCAGCTTCCTCCCGTGTCAGGTTTTCGTTTGCCGCAAGGCTGGTAGCCAGATTTCTAAGGTCCTGACCAAACTGCCGTTCCACTGCGTCGGAATTGGCGGCTACAGCCTCTGGTCGTAACTGTAGATACTCGTGCGTTCGTACAATCCCAAACAGCGCCCCACCCAGCAGGGCCCCGACTGAAGCACCTGTCATGGCATTGCCCGCCAACCAACCCAATCCGGCCCCGATCAAGGTCAGCAAGAACACGAGAATGACCCCTCCAAAAATCTGGGTGCCCGTAACCTGTTCTCCGTTCAACCCGAATCGATCAGCGAAGATGATTGGGTTGTTGCCCACCATTGCATAACGATTGGGACCATCCACTTCCCCGGCCGGATCCGGACAAACCCAGCGCTGCAACCACGGTGCGTAATACCGATAGCCATAGAAATAAAGCCCGGTCGCATCCCGCTCCTTGCCCGAATAGCGGATGGTTTTGTACTTAGCCACCAACGCACTTTTCCCCGCCCAGCACGCCGTACCGCCAAAGGGGTAATAGTGTTCCTGGGTCAGCATGCCCGCCTCGTCATCCAGTTCCAGGGTGCTGGAACCGAGGTGATCGCTGAGGCTGTAACGCAACTGGTCACGGTGCGCGCCTTCGGGCCAGTGCAGTACCCGCACGTTGCTGCGCCCGGCTTCGACGCTGATGACGTGGTGCTCTGCGCCATCGGCCTGGCGGTGGATTTCCAGACCGGGGAGGTAACGGACTTCGCTGCGCAGGGTTCGGCCACTGCTGTGGGCGAATCCCGTTTTGCGCAAGCGATGGCCAGGGCGGTCGTAGCGGTAGCATTCGTAGTCGTCGGGCTCGGTTTCGCGTTTGACCAACGTCACGCGGCTCAATTGATTGCGGTTGTCCCAGAGCATGGCTTGCCCGCGTTGCAGTTCCAACTGGTTGCCACAGGCATCGAAAGCCAAGGCGACTTCGGGCTCGCCGGGCAGCGAGCCGTCATCGCGCTGCGCGAGGCTACGGTTGCTTCGTGCCGAGGTGAACATCGAGAAGCCGGGCGCACCGCTGCGCTGGCGGCTGATCAAGTTCCCGCCCCGGTCGTACTCGAAGCGCT